>CBDUKK010000020.1:0-11893 GCA_965367795.1 uncultured Gammaproteobacteria bacterium | reverse complement strand
CCCTTGAAAATCAAACATCGCATCATCAAGCAGGTGGGATGGCACAACGTTCTGCAAGCTACGCATGATGCTCTCTGAACGACCAGGGTACTCATGCTCCCAGGTCGAGATCATCTGCTTGACCACTTTTCGCTGCATATTTTCCTGTGAACCACAGAGGTTACAGGGAATGATCGGATAATTTCTTATACTGGCGTAAGCGGCGATGTCTTTCTCTCTACACAGCGCTAATGGTCGAATGACGACATGTTTTTCATTATCACTTAGCAGCTTGGGCGGCATCGTTTTCAACTGGCCGTTGAAGAACATATTGAGAAAGAATGTTTCGAGAATATCGTCCTGATGGTGACCCAGGGCGATCTTTGTGGCACCGATCTTTTCCGCAAAGGAATACAGGATACCGCGACGCAGGCGTGAGCATAATCCACAGGTGGTTTTACCTTCGGGGATCTTATCTTTAACGATACTGTATGTGTCCTGCTCGATGACATGATATTCGATGCCCAGGGTATCAAGATATCCAGGTAACACATGTTCGGGGAAACCCGGTTGTTTCTGATCCAGGTTTACGGCGATCAATTCGAAAGATACCGGCGCTTTTTTCTGCAGCGCCATCAGCAGCTCCAGCATGGTATAACTATCTTTACCGCCCGACAGGCAGACCATGACACGATCACCCTCTGTGATCATGTGGTAACGCAGGATGGCATCGCCGGTGTTATGTTTTAGACGTTTCAACAGTCGCTTCTCATCCAGCGATTCTGTCATTGGTTTTATAGTTATCGCCCGCTTAATCATAGACTGATGCCTCGCCAGGTGGACGTGTCTGGAAATACCTCAGCGTCCACAGGTACTGTATAGGGCAATGCATAATTGCTGCTTCGATAGCCTTGTTCATACTGAGACTGTCCTGCACATCATCACCACTGGGAAAATCTTTTATCTCTGGCAGCAACTTGATCGAATAACGCCTTTTATCAGGCTCGTAACAGCTAACACAGGGAAGCACCACTGCATCGCATGATTTTGTCAAACGGCCCAACACGGGGATAGTTGCTTTCTGTATACCAAAAAAGGGGACGAATACTGAATTTTGTTCACCCAGGTCCTCGTCGGCGAGATATATCAACACATGACCAGCTCGTGTCTCTCGGATTATCGGCCTAAGACCGTCATCACGAGTAAATAATTTGCCGCCGAACCATTTTCCAAAACGCATCCTTCCATTTGCGATCATCCAGTCGGCAACAGGGTTGCGCATCTGTTTGTAGGGAGCAATCGCTTTGTGGTCCATCGAGATCGAAGCTGCAGCAAAATCCAGACCGACACTGTGTGTTAACAGAACGATCACCTTCTTTCCCTGTTCCTGGTATTGCTCGATCTGCTCAAATCCTGAGGTATGCAATTTTTTTCTTACCCACGATAGCGGCCGCCACCACAGAATATAATAATGTAACAGGCTTCGGAACTGGGCCTGAAAGTGCTGATACACCATCACTTCTATCTCATCCGGCGTTTTATCAGGAAAACATAGAGTGAGATTAGTCATGACGATCTTGAACCGTTTCCTGTTTTTCCTGGCAGCGATATTTCCTAAACCGACACCAACACGGTCGATGACGGACATCGGTAATAGCGTGAAGACAAAATAGACAGCAAGACCGATCCAGGTAAGCCAGTAACGCGGATGCAAAAGCGCCAGGCGAAAGCGGTATCGATCAGTATTAGATTCTTTGATACTCATAGTCTATCGAGAACCCATGAAGACATTTCCAGGACAGCTCTTATTTACGCCAGAAAGCCGGCATCAACAGGACTAACAGGGTAAAGATCTCAAGTCGCCCAAGCAACATGGAGAAACACAGTAACAGTTTATTGAAGTCTGTGAGGCTGGCGTAGTTGGCACTGACCTCACCGAGACCAGGACCCAGGTTATTGATGGTCGCAGCAACGGCAGAAAACGCTGTAATCTGGTCCAGTCCATTGAACATCAGGATCAACATCATCAATGCGAACAACGCGACATACGCAGCAAAAAAACCCCACACTGCATCGATGATTGAATTATTAACCGGCTGCCTGCCAACCTTAACGGTAACCCGTGCATTCGGGTGAATCAGCCGCATGATTTCACGCTGCCCCTGCTTTAACAGCAACAGGACACGGATCACTTTGATGCCGCCGCCCGTCGAACCGGCACAGCCGCCGACAAAACTGGCAAACAATAGAAGCACCGGAATAAAAACCGGCCAGTTCGCGTATTCCTTAGTGACGAAGCCCGAAGTGGTGGCGATCGATACCGTCTGAAATAATGCTTCCCTGATCGCAGCCGGCAAATCATGATCCAGAGTCTGGGTATACAGAACATAGGTACACAGAAACACAATAATGATCAACAGGCTTGCATACAGCCTAAACTCCGCATCTCGAAGATAAGGCATCAGGCTTTTCGAACGCACTACAGTAAAATGCAGGGCAAAATTTATTGCGCCTAAAAACATAAAGACTATGGCTACAGCTTCTATCGCCGTGCTATCAAAATACCCGATACTGGCATCATGCGTGGAAAAGCCGCCGATGGCCACTGTCGAAAAGCTGTGCGACACGGCATCGAACAGGTTCATCCCGGCGATCCAGTAAGCCAACGCGCAGGCCACGGTCAATCCCAGGTAGATATACCAGAGCGCTTTCGCGGTCTCGGCGATACGAGGTGTGAGTTTATTATCTTTTACCGGGCCGGGCGCTTCAGCCTTGTATAACTGCATTCCACCGATGCCTAACATCGGCATAACAGCAACCGCCAAAACGATGATACCCATGCCGCCCAGCCACTGTAACTCCTGCCGGTAAAACAGGATACTATGTGGAAGATTGTCCAGCCCCACTAACACGGTAGCACCGGTAGTAGTCAGGCCAGAGATCGATTCGAACAGGGCATCAACCACGCTGATTTCGAGTTCTTCATAAAGATACAGGGGTAACGCGCCGGCAATTCCCAGCACCAGCCAGAACAGCACCACCACCACGAAACCATCGCGCAGGCGCAGATCACTTCGCTGATTTCTCACCGGAAGAAACAGCAGGAAACCGATGCTTAATAAAAACAGATAGCTGTAAAAAAATGCATGCGCAGCATGTTCCTGGTACAGCAGATCGATAACAACGGGGGGTAACAGCGTAATGCTGAACAGCATCAAAAACTGCCCCATAATTCGTTGTATGATAGAAAAGTGCATAATATCCTAGAAAAAAGTCACGCCTACCTGGAACAGTTTTTCGACTGCATTGAACTTGCTCTTATCCAGCAGGAACAGGATAAGGTGGTCTTCATTCTGGATCACGATATCATGATGCGCCATGATCACCTCTTCACCACGGATGATCGCACCGATAGTCGTCCCTTCCGGCAGACTGATCTGCTCGACAGTTTTGCCGACAACTTTCGAGTTGGCAGTGTCGCCATGTGCGATCGCTTCAATGGCTTCTGCAGCACCACGGCGCAAAGAGTGCACCGCAACCACGTCGCCCCGGCGCACGTGGGCGAGCAACCCGCTGATGGTGATCTGCTGCGGTGATATAGCCACATCGATACTGCCCTGGCTCTCCATCAGGTCGACATAAGCATGACGGTTGATCAGTGACATCACCTTTCTCGTACCCAGGCGTTTGATCAACATCGAGGATAGAATATTGGCCTCATCATCGTTGGTCAGGGCGCAGAAGACATCCATCTGATCAATATTTTCTTCCAGCAGCAGGTCTTCGTCCGCCGCATCACCGAGCAGAACGATTGTTTTATTCAGGTCACGCGAAAGCTCATTGGCACGCTGCTTGTTCCTTTCAAGAACTTTTACGCTGTACTTGCTCTCCAGCGCCTGTGCCAGCTGTTTACCGATATTGCCACCGCCCGCCAGCATGATCCGCTTTATCGGTTTATCAAGTTTGCGCATCTCAGACATGACGGCACGTATGTCTTTTGTCGCTGCGATGAAAAAGACCTCATCATCAGCCTCTATGACCTGGTGACCATCCGGCACGATGCCCTTGCCGCGACGAAAGATTGCAGCCACGCGTGAGTCAACGCCGGGCATATGTTTTCGCAGGTCGGCTATCTCGTGACCGACCAGCGGACCGCCATAATAGGCTTTAAGACCAACCAGTCGTGCCCGGCCATCAGCAAAATCCAGCACCTGCAGCGCGCCCGGATACTCGATCAGTCGCTGGATATGTTCTGAGATCAGCTGTTCGGGACTGATCAGGACATCTATCGGCAGATGGTCTTTATTGAACAGCTCTTTATATTTGAGGTACTCATGGGAACGCACACGTGCGATCTTGGTTGGCGTATGGAACAGGCTATGAGCGACCTGGCAGGCGACGATATTTGTTTCATCGCTGTTGGTAACGGCAACCAGCATATCTGCATCACTGATACCAGCCTGTTTTAGTACATCCGGGTGTGATGCATGGCCGACGACTGTCTGGATGTCCAGCCGGTCACTAAGCTCACGGAGCAAGGAGACATTCATATCGACCAGCGTGATGTCATTTGCTTCCGATGCCAGGTTCTCAGCCACACTCGACCCGACCTGACCTGCGCCTAAAATTATAATATTCATTATTATGCCAAGTAACTCAGTAACGTATTGGTGCGATTATGCTCACCCGATTTTTGTACTCGGGAGTTTACGCTCAAATACCCTGATTTTCATGCCTGTTTGACCGTTTTTATTGGCCGATATCTGATCAGTATTTTTTAACCGGCTTTCTTTAACCGACAAAAATAAAAACCATCAGCATCACGTTCCCCGGGAAATAACTGCCGACCATGCTCACAGGCTTCACCCCAGTTGACGTCGATAATCATCTCCCTGGCATCTTTATTCCTGGATAAGAAGTTTTTTATCTGGTCCTGGTTCTCTTCCTTGAAGATAGAACAGGTGATGTATAACAGTTCACCCCCGGGTTTCAACATCTGCCAGGCAGACATCAAAATCTCCAACTGCAGCTTGTTCAGTGGTTCGATATCCGTATCTCGACGCAGGGTTTTTATATCGGGATGCCGCCTGATCACACCGCTGGCCGAACAGGGTGCATCGATCAGGATACGATCGAATTGCTCACCGTCCCACCAGTGTTTCGAATCACGCGCATCGGCCACCACCAGTTTTGCTCTTGATTCCAGTTTTAACCGCTGCAGGTTTTCACTGACACGCTGCATCCTGTGCTCATCGATCTCTACCGCGACCAGGTTATCGAGCGCAGGATAACGCTCCAGCATGTGACATGTTTTGCCACCGGGCGCTGCACACAGGTCAAGCACCCGGTCGCCTTCTGTTACAGCAAGCATCTCTGCGATGAGCTGAGCACCCACGTCCTGTACTGACAAGGCACCTTCAGCAAAGCCGGGCAACATGCGCACATCGAGCCCATGAGACAGTTTCAATGCGTGATCTGCCAGTGACTGCCAGGCACTGGCCGCAGCTTCATCAAACTCGACACCCTGGTCAGATAACAGGTTCTGGTATTGCTCGACACTGTACTGCAACTGATTGATACGCAACCAGAATGCCGGACGCTGATTGTTCGCCTCCAGGATCTGGCGCCAATGCTGCGGCCAGTCAGCTTTTATTTTTTCGAGCATCCACCGTGGGTGTGAATAGCTCACCGTATCCTCACTGATCGATGCAACCAGCTTTTCTTTTTCACGGGTAAAACTTCTGAGCACAGCATTGACCAGGCCTGCCGCCCATTTTTTACCGGATTTCCTGACCAGCTCGACCGATTCATTGATGACCGCGTAATCCGGAGTACGGCACTCGCTCAATTCATACAGCGCCAGCAACAGGATCAGCTGAACATCGATGTCCTTTGGCTTCAATGGCTTTTTTAGCAGGCAGGAAACGTAATATTCCAGTTGCCAGCGCCAGCGTAAAACGCCATTGACCAGCTCATTCGCCAGTCCACGGTCACGCGAATCATCGAGAACATCGGTCGTGTTCGGCTGCACCGACGATAAAGACTGGCCGTTGAAGACCTGCCTCAAGGCTTTCAGGCTTGCTGTTCGAGCCACACTGACCTTCGCCCTGTTTACCTTCTTTTTGCCGCTATTAGCCGACACGTTATTTTTCTTTGCAGGGGGTTGTGTATTTGCCACAGGTCTACTTCAGTATCTGGTCGAGCAATGAGTTAGCATTTAGAAAATCAGCACTAGACATCCTGCGTTTACCCTCGGCCTGCAACTCGGTAATACGCAAGATACCTCCACCTGTTAGAACATCTATTCCGGCAGCGGATTCGGCAATAACTTTACCGGCATTAGCCCCTGCCACAGGGACGTTTCCGGAAACCACTTCAGCCCGCCACAGGCGCAGCTTTGATGGCTTACCCCTTTTATCATATTCACAGTATGCGACCGGCCATGCGTTAAAAGCCCTGATCAGCCTTTCGATTTCTGCAGCCGGCAGCGACCAGTTTACCCTGGCTTCTGCCTTGTTAAGTTTTGATGCATAGCAGGCATCTGCATCATCCTGCTTGACGACCTTCACTGTCTTCGCAGCGATACCGGGTAATGCCGAGACCAGTGTTTCAGCACCCAGCGTCATCAGCTTATCGTGCAGACTGGAACCCGTATCTTTTGCCGAAATATCGCATTCTGCAACAGCCAGTATATCGCCAGTATCAAGACCTTCGTCCATCTGCATTATAGTGATACCGGTTTTTGTATCACCCGCCTGAATCGCGCGCTGTATCGGCGCCGCACCACGCCAGCGCGGTAAAAGCGATGCATGGATATTGATACAACCCAGTCTGGGTGCCTGCAGCACTTCCGGTGGCAGCAGAAGGCCATATGCAGTAACCACCATGAGATCGGCGTCAAGTGCCCTCAACGCCTGCTGTGCAGCCCCATCCTTCAAAGTAACCGGCTGATAGACCGGGATATCATGCTTCAGCGCTAGCTGTTTGACCGGTGACATCTGCAGATCGCGGCCACGGCCGGCAGGCCGATCCGGCTGTGTATATACAGCGACCACCTCATGTGATGATGCGATCAATGCCTGTAGCGCTGCCACCGAAAAATCCGGTGTACCGGCATAAACAATACGTAACTGATTACTCAAGGTCTGAAACCGGTATTTTGATTAGTTTATGAAAAAAGCTGAAACAAAGTGCGCCTACAAGGCAACACCACGACGCTCTTCGCGTTGATGTTTCAGCAGACGTTTTTTAATGCGCTGCTGTTTTAGCGGTGACAGATAATCCACGAATAACTTACCCTTCAGATGGTCCATCTCATGCTGGATGCAGACGGCCAGTAATTCATCGGCCTGCAAGGTGTACTCCTCACCATTCTGATCCAGCGCTTTCACCGTCACTTTTTCACTTCGCTTGACTGTCTCGTATATATCAGGCACCGACAGGCAGCCTTCATCACAGGTCTCCGTGCCTTCTTCAGCGATGATCTGAGGGTTGATCAGGCACAACGGCTGATTTTTCTCTTCTGAAATATCGATCACGATCACTTGTTTATGTACATTAACCTGCGTTGCCGCCAGCCCGATTCCGGGTGCGACATACATGGTCTCAAACATGTCATCCACCAGCTTCTTGATGGAAGCATCCACTTTTTCAACCGGTTTCGCCACAGTTCGTAGCCGTTTATCCGGGTAATGCAAAATATCTAATATCGCCATAATGTTTCTATAAATTTACTGTACGTCATACCTGATAATATGGGGCAAAAATTCCCGTAATCATCACCTATTTTGTTATTTCTGCTACACTCAGTGAAAAACTTAGCTTAGTAATCGAAGTTCATCTACTAAACTATTGAGAATAGTAGATATATTTGTCCCTCATATCAATGGATATAAAAACAGCGGACAACTGTAAGAACGAGAGCCAGAGAGTAAAAATAAAAATAAAAATGAATATTTCCAATACTCCAAAATTTCGCAATATTGTACCCTTTTTCCTGCTTTCAGGGCTACTTACCATTACCATCGGCCTTACTAGCAGCTGTAGCTCATCAGAAACAAAGCCTGCAGCCATAGATGAACCTGTTGAACCGGTAGCTATCGCCGAGGAAACGGAGGCACCTAAAAAAGAGATCCGTGTAAAAGCACAGCACCCTCGTCAGTACACTGTTAAAAAGGGAGATACCTTATGGGGCATCTCCAGCATGTTCCTCGAAGACCCCTGGTACTGGCCCGAGATCTGGCAAAAAAATCAGCAGGTACAGAACCCGCACCTGATCTTCCCGGGTGATGTATTAACGCTGGTTTATGTCGACGGTCAACCACAGATGCTGGTCAATGAAGCTCAGCATAAAGAAATTAAACAAAAGAGTGAAGAAGGTGGCTTAGCGGTCAAAAAGCTAAGTCCCAGCATCCGTACTTCACCGCTTGAGGCAAGCATACCGAGCATACCTGGTGATGCGATCAGACAGTTTCTGACCAAACCCAGGGTCGTCTCAAAAGAGACCCTGAACTCCGCACCATATATCGTAGGCAGTGAAGATGGCAACCTGATCCTGGGTAGCGGTAACCGTGTCTATATTCGAGGCGAGATTGATAAAGAGCGTGTCCGGTTCTCAGTATTCAGACCCGGCAAGGCACTAAAAGACCCTGAGACGGATGAAATCCTCGGCTATGAAGCCATCTATACCGGTGAAGTACGTATCACCGCCTATGATGACCCTGCCTCGGCCGATCTAACCTATACCGAACGTGAGGTGCTGATCGGTGACCGCTTACTGCCCGAAGACAGGAGCAAGCTGGAAAACCTGTACTTCCCTCATGTACCGGACAAAGAAGTCACTGCACAGATCATGGAGCTAAACGAAGCACTGACTGGCGTCGCTCAGCTACAGGTTGTCACGATCAACAGAGGAGAGCGTGACGGCATGGAAGTAGGACATCTGCTGGCAACCTTTTCCAATGGCGATACCGTACGTGACCGTCATAACAAACGCAGCAGCAAACCGGTAAAACTACCGAATGAACGCAGTGGCCTGGTAATGATATTCAAGACCTTCGACCAGGTCAGCTACGCCATAACACTGGAATCAAAACGCGTTATACGTAACTATGACTACCTGCACACCCCCAAATTTTAAGCTGCCAGGTCAACTACTCGCTTCAAAGTATATCTAACAGAAATATATAGTGTAATATTCACGGATGAATAATCACAAACCTGCAAGGAATGCGGGGCACAGCTTCTCACTAGAAAACTGGCTAACCCTGCTACATACGCCAGGCATTGGTCCATCCACATTCCATACCCTGCTCGATCATTTCGGTTCTGCAGATGCGGTACTCAATGCTAGCAACAGTGAGCTTTCCGGCCTGTCACTGAAAAACGACACGATCAGCGCCCTCAAGCACCAGGAAAAACCCGATATCACGGCCGACCTGGACTGGGCGTCAGAGCCTGAACACCACATCATCACTTCTGCCGATGAGCGCTACCCGGCCCAACTTAAAGACCTTACTGATGCACCGCCAGTATTATATGTCAGAGGCGACCCTGACTACCTGTTACAACCTCAACTGGCCATGGTGGGTTCACGCAACCCGAGTGCGGCCGGTCGCAATACTGCCCGGGAATTTGCCAGCCACCTGTCTGGTGCCGGTATCACGATCACCAGTGGACTCGCTACCGGTATCGATGGTGCGAGTCATGAGGGCGCACTGCAGGGACTGGCCGGTACGGTTGCAGTAGTCGCACACGGTCTTGATATCGTCTACCCCGCACAGCATCAGCAACTGGCACAGGCTATCAGTGAAAATGGTGCTGTGGTCTCTGAGATGCCTGTCGGCACCGAACCACAGCGCGGTATGTTCCCAAGACGCAACCGGCTGATCAGCGCTTTATCTCTTGGCACCCTGGTAGTAGAGGCGGCGGTAAGAGCGGCTCGCTAATTACAGCGCGGCTCGCACTCGAGCTAAACAGGGAAGTGTTCGCGATACCCGGATCTATTCATAATCCGATGGCTCGCGGCTGTCATCAACTGATCAGGCAAGGCGCAAAACTGGTCGAATCTGTTGACGACATATTAGAAGACCTGCGTTTTCGAGCACCACAAATCACGCCATATCCCATAAAAACACACCAGGATACCCCTGAAAAACTCAAAGATCGGCACAATACACTTGACCCGGATCACCAAAAACTGCTCAAATGCCTCGCCTATGAACCCGCCAGCATCGATGAACTGGTGATTCGCAGCAAATTTAGTGCTGCAGAAGTCGCTTCCATGCTTTTGATTCTCGAGCTGGAAGGAATCATAGTGTGTCAGGACGGTCACTATACATGCGTAAGTTAGCAGCACAGTATATATTACGTTAGTTATTGATATTCCACTATTTTTTATAGACTCCAAACAAACTTTACAGGCTTTTTCAGAATGATAATCAAACAGTCCGTCGTTGATGTCTTAATGTTCTTATTCGAACGTTACCTTGATGATGAAGAGTTGAATGAGACCAGTCGCGTAACAGATGAACGCGACAGTATTCAGATTCGTCTCGAAGAAATGGGCTTTCATAATCAGGAAATCAACCAGGCTTTTGACTGGCTTGAAGATCTTGAGAACTTACAGGACAAAAAGCAGTTCTTACCTATCAAGGAAACCAGTACCCGGATATACAGCGATGAAGAGAAGAAACTGATCGGTATGGAAAGCATCGGGTTTCTACACTTTCTGGAACAAACGAATATACTCACTTCAGTGACACGTGAACTGATACTTGATCGCGTTGCAGCATTAGGTACGCCACTTGATGCCGAACAGATGAAATGGATAATCATGATCGTCCTGCATACTCATCCAGGAGAAGAGAATGCTCTTGCCCTGATGGAGAATTTTATTTTTGATGAAGTTAGCGACATCATCCAGTAATTATTCTCGACATTACTGATATAACCACCTAAAAGAGCCACATGAGCAAAAACCTTGTTATCGTAGAGTCGCCCGCCAAAGCGAAAACCATCGAAAAATACCTGGGTAAAGACTTCAAAGTCCTTGCTTCGTATGGCCACGTTCGCGACCTTATCCCTAAAGCAGACGCTATCGATACCGAGAACGACTTTACGATGAAGTACCAGATCATCGAAAGGAATGAAAAACATGTCAACAAGATCATACAGTTCCTGAAAAAAGCCGATACCCTCTACCTGGCGACTGACCAGGACCGCGAAGGAGAAGCTATTTCATGGCACCTTTACGAACTGTTAAAAGAAAAGAATCTACTCGAAAATAAAGCCGTACACCGCGTCGCTTTCAACGAGATCACCAAGCGTGCCATCCAGGAAGCCATCGACAATCCCGGCGACCTGTCGACAGACCTGATCAATGCCCAGCAGACCCGCCGCGCACTCGACTACCTGGTAGGGTTCAACCTGTCACCTCTTTTATGGAAAAAAGTACAGCGCGGCCTGTCTGCCGGGCGCGTACAGAGTCCGGCACTACGCCTGATAGTCGAACGTGAAGAAGCCATCGAAGCCTTCGATGCACAGGAATACTGGACCATCGAAGCCGATGTTTCCAAGAACCAGCAGGATTTTATCGCTCGCCTCAGTCTCTATAAAAATGACAAGGTAATAGATAAACAGGCGCCTAAAAAGAGCAGTAAAGACAAGGCTGGCGAAGAGGTAGCAGAAGAGAAGACCAGATTCAGCTTTACCGACGAAGAGACGGCCAGATCAGTAAGGGACGATTTGCTGGCACAGGCCGATGGCAAACTATCTGTCGATAAGGTCGAAAAGAAAGAGAGCAAGCGTAATCCGGCCGCGCCCTTCACTACTTCGACCATGCAACAGGATGCTGCCAGCAAGCTGCGCTTTACCGCGCAGCGCACCATGCGCACTGCACAGAACCTGTATGAAG
>CBDUKK010000019.1:0-12003 GCA_965367795.1 uncultured Gammaproteobacteria bacterium | reverse complement strand
TGGAGCGGCCTTCGGAGGTGACAGTGACGGCGACGGTATCGCTGATCTAGATGAATGCAACAGTTATCCAGTTTGTAACGATAGTAATAATGACGGTACACCGGATTATATGGATGCCGGTTCTAGTCCTTATGATGTCAATGATACGATCAACACTGGTCTGAATGGTGTTGGCAGTAATGGACCATGGTCACTGATATGCATGATTGCAGTGTTCGCATTACGTAGAAAAGTTGTTAAGAGAAATTAAGCAGGGCTTGTAAAAATAATGATAATAAAATCTCCCGGCATACTCTTATACGCGCTCATATCACACGGCGCGGTGAGTACAGTATTAGCTGCAGAAGAAGCTGAAACGGATAGACGTTCCTGGTACCTGGGCGCTGGTCTCGGTATCACCGAGTTGGACCCTGATACTAATAATACCGGCTATAGCGTCTCTGACGAGCGTGATACTGGCTTTAAGTTATTCGGTGGCTATGACTATAGTGATAATATTACCTTTGAAGGTTTTTATGCCGATCTGGGTTCTGCCCAGTTAACCAGTCCGTTTCCCTCCCAACCGGATGGTACTGTCGATTATTCGACCCTGGGTGCTTCTGTACTATGGTATTTCTGGCGTAATGGTAAAAATGACGGTAAAGACCTGCGTCAGGGCCTGCAGGCCTACCTGCATGGCGGTCTCTCATTTTTGAATAACAGTTCGTCAGTTGACTATTCGCAGAATAACGGCGCCCAGGTGCAGTATGGTGCAGGGCTTGAATTCGGGTTGAATAACGGCATTGCACTGCGTGCGGGCCTGGACCTTTATGATAAAGATGCCGGTATGGTTTTTGTCGGCGTATTGAAACGATTTGGCGTCAAGTCAAAACGCAAGGTTGTTTCCGAGCCAGAACCGGTCATCGAACCCGTTGTCGAACCGGTAGCTGAAGTGGTCGCAACTCAGGCGGTTGTGCTTCCGGAAGTCGTTGTTACCTATGATGTCGATTCCGATAATGATGGTGTTATCGACAGGCTGGATGATTGTGCCGACTCGCCCGCTGGCTTTTCCGTGGATGAAAAGGGCTGTTCGATCATCGAGTTCAAGTTTGGTGGTGTAAACTTTGAGCCAGAATCTTTTGACTTAACAGAACAGTCAAAACTGATCCTCGATGAAGCGGCAATAACAATCAATGCAAGTCCAGAGATTTCAAAGATAGAAGTTCAGGCGCATACCGATTACAAAGGTTCGGGTGAGGCCAACCTGAAACTTTCTGAAAAGCGCGCAGCGAGTGTCAGAGAATACCTGGTGTCACGGGGTGTGAGTGAAAACCGTCTTGTCGCCAAAGGTTATGGTGAGAGCCTGCCTATTGCTGATAATAAGACAGCGGAGGGACGAGCTAAAAATCGTCGTGTTGAATTGAAAATCATTAGCGATGAGCCGGCCAAGACAGAAGATGAGCAGGTGAAGCCGTAGCAGACTTGTATATGCTCTATGTGTAAAAAAGCCCGCGATAATTTGCGGGCTTTTTGCTGGAGACTAACTTCAGGAAATTAGTGTTGTACTTCGATACGGCGAGAGACAGCGACTTCCTGTTTTGGAATGGTTACCGTCAGAACGCCATGCTCTGACCTGGCTTGAATCTTGTCCGCATCTGCACTGTCTGGCAGCGTGAACCGGCGATAGAACTGTCCGCTCTGCCGTTCTACTCGACGATAGTTTTCTTTCTCTTCGACGTTTTCTGACTGACGTTCGCCCTTGATAGTGAGTACGCCTTTCTCCATAGAGATATCGATATCCTTTGGTTCTACACCGGGGATATCGGCACGTAAGGTAAAGGCTTTATCGTCTTCACTGATATCGACTGATGGCGCCCAGTTAGCAGTTGCTACAGAAGCATCGTCATCATTTAACCTGCTGTAATCAGGGTTGTATAAATCACGTTGTAAAGTATTTAATAGATTCCACGGATTATTGTAACGTATTAAGCTCATGATATATGACCTCCAAAATGGTTTTGTTCGTTCATGTAACATAAATTGTAGATAGAATTTTTTATTTCAAGCCAAACTACAAATTTTTTTAATGTGCTTTATCTTGCGGTTTGGTACCATTCGATAAATAATTTTTATCACCCATTAATAATATGAATTCACCATTAAGAAACTGCATGCAGAAGATACGCTCTGTCATCAAGGACATTCAGGCGTATCAAGTGGCCGATGCCCGTGGCCTGATAAAACTTGATGCCATGGAGAACCCATACCAGTTATCTGATGGCCTGAAGGGGAAATTACTAGCCCGGCTTGGTGAAGCCGAACTTAACCGATACCCGGATCCTTCAGCAGCGGCGCTGCGTGATAAGCTCCGAGAAGTGATGCATGTCCCGCAGGATAAAGCCATCGTGTTAGGTAACGGTTCTGATGAGCTGATCCAGATGCTGGCGATGGCCGTTGCTGAGCATGGTAGTGGTGAAGTATGCCTGATGTCGTTTGATCCCGGGTTTGTGATGTACAGGATGATCGCTGATTTTACCGGTATCAATTATGTGGGCGTTTCTCTGAATGAGGACTTCTCCCTCGATATGGAGAGTACACGAAGGGCGATTGCAGAGCGTCAGCCATCGATAATCTTCATCGCTTATCCGAATAATCCTTCTGCAAACTGTTATAACGAAAAAGAGATCGAAGAGATTATCTCGCTGGCACCGGGTATGGTGGTGCTGGATGAGGCCTATCACCCGTTCGCACAAACCAGTTTTATGGATCGCTTGTCCGAGTACGATAATTTACTGGTAATGCGCACGGTATCAAAAATGGGACTGGCGGGCCTGCGTCTCGGGATGTTATGTGGTCACCCGGATATAATCGATGAGATCGATAAGATCAGGCTGCCTTATAATATTAATGTATTGACGCAGCTCACTGCAGAGCTGGTATTAGATAATATTACTGAACTTGATCAGCAGGCAGAGCTCATCCGAGAGCAGCGCGAAGTGTTGTTACAGCAGATGAATACGCAGAGTGATCTGCAGGTGTTTCCGAGCCAGGCGAATTTTATCCTGTTTCGTGTACTTAATAAAAATGCTAACGATGTCTTCGAAAGTATCAAGCAGTCGGGTGTGCTCATAAAAAACATGAAGGCCGACACGGGTCTACTTGGCAACTGTTTACGGGTAACGGTAGGTACGCCAGATGAGAACAGGGCCTTCATGAGCGCGCTCATGAAGGCAATGAATAATGAAAAGTGAATAATGAAAAACCGCATTCATATATCTTTTGTCATCTCTAACATTCGCTCGAGATGACAGGATTGTGTAATAGATATCTGCTCTTGAATCTTGATTTTTCACTTTTCATTATTCATTTTTCATTTGAGCCATACTTCACCGGCTCATCAGTGGTCGCTGACCGAGGACAGCCTGAGTCATAAAGCTCTGACGTTGCCTGATTCCTTCTATCAAAAACTCATCACCGGGTCGTCCAGCTGCGATCATATTCAATATATCGTTGGTGCTGAGGATCTCCTGCCGGTTTATTCGAGTGATGATGTCACCACGCTTCAAGCCAGCGAGATCTCCCGGACCACCATTATCAACATCAGTAATCAGTATGCCATGCATCGAGTCTAGCTCGACGGCACGCAGTGCCTGAGATGTTAATTCCTGTCCTTCGACGCCGAGCCAGCCTCTGACGACATAACCATATTGAATAATCTCTTCGGCGACCTGTTGTGCCAGATCGATCGGTATCGCAAAGCTGATGCCCTGAAAGTTTCCAGTACTGGAAAAGATGTTTGAGTTGATGCCGACAATCTCTCCCTGGGTATTGATCAGTGCGCCCCCTGAGTTCCCCGGGTTGATGGCGGCATCGGTCTGTATGAAGTTTTCATAGGTGTTCTGGGAGACCCGGGTGCGGCCTGTAGCACTGATAATTCCCTGTGTTACCGTCTGACCGATAGCAAACGGGTCACCGATAGCGAGTACGATATCACCTACCTTCAACTGGCTGATATCTGCAATCATTAAAGAGGGCAGGTTTTCGAGATCGATTTTGAGAATGGCGAGGTCGGTGTCCGGATCCGAGCCGATGAGCTCAGCCCTGGCTACCTTGCCATCATTTAACCTGACATGTATTTCATCTTTCTGCTTGATCACATGGTAGTTGGTCAGTATGTAACCATTGCTCTGTATGATGACACCTGACCCTGAAGCGGTTTCGGCCTGTTTTTTCGGACGGTGAGGGGAGTTTTTGCCGAGGAAGAGCTGGGTAATCCTCTCCTCAGCCGGAATTTCAGGTTCATCCTCCGGGTCGGACCATATGATCGTCTGGATACTGACTACTGCTGGTGCGGCTTTCATTACTGCATCAGAAAACCCGCGGTGTTTGAATTCTGGAGGGCTGGCGGTATTTTGTGTTGTTTTATTGCCAGTGTTAGCGCTGTTTATATCGAGTCTGATATCGCCGCGATATAGCAGAATTAATAAGCCAAAAAAGGCGCCGATGACCAGCCAGGCGAAAAAATACAGAAAAGAGTGGTTTTGTTTCTGCATAGGGATATCGTATCTCTTTGTTTTTATTGTGAATGTTATATTAAACTTGGCTAAAATGCTAACTTACGCTATCCTATGCGCCGTTTGCAACCGGTGTGCCCCTGTTTTTTTTGTGTCTTTTTGTAATGCTGGTCATATCTATACGTTGCAGCGAATGAACTGTACAGCTAATTAGTTTCAATTTGTGCGCCTTTATTCGTAATCGAATTTTTATTTAATATTTGGAGATATCCAATATGTCTACTGATAATGTAGATACAGGCCGACGCCGCTTTTTAGTCGCTTCCACTTCGGTTGTGGCTGCAGTAGGTGCCGGTTTTGTAGCAGTCCCATTTGTGTCCTCATGGATGCCAAGTGAAAGAGCGAAAAATGCGGGTGCGCCCGTCGAAGTTGATATCAGCAAGGTAGCTGAAGGTCAGATGCTGACTGTGGAATGGCAGAGCAAGCCAGTCTGGATCGTCAAACGCTCTGAGAAGACTTTGTCAGATCTGCCTACGATCGATGGCGACCTTCGTGACCCGGCTTCTGAAAATATTGATCAGCAGCCAGCATATGCGCAAAATGCTAACCGTTCAATAAAGCCAGAGATCCTGGTACTGGTTGGAATCTGTACACATCTTGGTTGTTCGCCAACGTTCCGTCCTGATATCGGGGCTGCCGACCTGGGTGGTGAGTCATGGTTAGGTGGTTTCTTCTGTCCTTGCCACAGCTCTAAGTTCGACCTTGCCGGTCGTGTGTACCAGGGCGTGCCTGCACCGACAAACCTGGTGGTACCACCACATAAATATTTAAGTGACAACGTCATCCTTATTGGTGACGATGAGGGGGCTGCATAATGGGTAATTTACTTGGATGGATAGATGACCGTTTTCCACTGACAAAAATGTGGAATGAACATCTGGCTCAATATTACGCACCAAAAAATTTCAATTTCTGGTATTTCTTTGGTTCACTGGCGCTGATGGTGCTGGTGATCCAGATCGTTTCAGGTATCTTCCTGACCATGCACTACAAGCCTGATGGCGCAACAGCGTTTGCTTCTGTTGAATACATCATGCGCGACGTGCCCTATGGCTGGTTGATCCGTTATATCCACTCAACCGGTGCGACGGCGTTCTTCGTCGTAGTCTACCTGCACATGTTGCGTGGCCTGATGTATGGTTCATACAAGAAGCCTCGCGAACTGATCTGGCTGTTCGGCATGTTCATCTACCTGGCGCTGATGGCTGAAGCTTTCATGGGTTATTTACTGCCATGGGGCCAGATGTCTTACTGGGGTGCTCAGGTAATCATCTCACTGTTCGGTGCTATTCCAGTTATCGGTGATGACCTGACACTGTGGATCCGTGGTGATTTTGTCATCGGTGATGCAACACTGAACCGTTTCTTCGCATTACACGTGATTGCTTTACCATTCGTTCTGGTATTCCTGGTTATCGCTCACATCATCGCTCTGCATGAAGTGGGTTCAAACAACCCTGATGGTGTTGAGATCAAGAAGACCAAAGATGCGAATGGTATTCCATTAGATGGAATCCCGTTTCACCCTTACTACTCTGTTAAAGATATCGTCGGTGTGGTCGTGTTCCTGTTCTTCTTCAGCATCGTGCTGTTCTACTTCCCTGATGGCGGTGGTTACCTGCTAGAGCACGCTAACTTTATCGCGTCTGACCCACTGAAGACACCTGAGCATATCGCTCCTGTATGGTACTTCACACCGTTCTACGCGATCTTGCGTGCGGTGCCTGACAAACTGATGGGTGTTGGTGCCATGTTTGCAGCGATTGCCCTGCTGTTCTTTATGCCATGGCTGGATCGTTGTAAGGTGAAATCAGTGCGTTACCGTTCTGCTATCTACAAAGTGAACCTGACCGTATTCATTATCAGCTTCGTTGTACTCGGCTGGTTAGCAATGCAGCCTGCGACACCGACGCTTACGCTCATGTCTCAGATATTCTCATTCTTATATTTTGCTTTCTTTGTTGTGTTATTTGTCACATCTAAAAACGAAAGTACCAAGCCTGTTCCAGATAGGGTGACATCATGATAAATAACAGCATTAAAAATACATTTGTCACTTTATTTGTGGCTGCTACGGTCCTTTTAACCCCTGTTATGGCACCGGCTGCTGGCGGTGGCGTTGAGCTACTTGATGCACCGATCGATATCAACGATAAGGAGTCACTGCGCCGTGGTGCCAAGGCTTTCGCTGATTACTGCTACAGTTGTCATGCTGCCTCGTTCATGCGTTTTAACCGCATCGCTAAAGACCTGGAAATGTCTGAAGACGAAGTGCGCGAGATGATGATTCATACACGCGGTAAAAAAGGTGATCCGACCAAGATCGGTGAGCTGATGAAAGTCTCTATGACTGATGATTATGCAAAAAATGCGTTTGGTACTGCTGTACCGGATCTGTCATTAACAGCTCGTGCTCGCGGTGCAGACTGGGTATACACGTACCTTCGCAGTTTCTATGTTGATCCATATCGTCCGACCGGATTCAATAATACAGTGTTCCCTGATGTTGGTATGCCTCACGTTTTATGGTCGCTACAGGGTCTACAGGAGCCTGTATATAAAACTGTGATGCACGGTAATGTAGAAGTAGAAGAACTTGAGGGATTTGAACAGATTCAAGCCGGTACATTAAGCCGTGTTGAATATGATATGTTCCTCGGAGATCTTACAAACTTCATGGTTTACCTGGCTGAGCCTGTTCAGGTTGAACGCCGTAGTCTTGGCTGGAAAGTACTGCTGTTCCTGATTGTTCTCTTTGGTTTCGCGTACGCACTGAAGAAAGAATACTGGAAAGACGTCCACTAAATACTGTTTGCTGGTAACGGATGCCTGGCATCCGCTACCAGTGATCCACTTTAGTAAAGAATTATCGTTTCTCTCCGATAGGAAATCCTATGAATTTATATACCACGGCATCATCTATTGAGTGCCATCGCACCCGTATCGTTTTAAACGAAAAGGACATTGTCCATGAAGTGATCCAGGTAGACCCTAAAAAATTACCTGAGGACCTGATAGATCTGAATCCTTATGGCAGTTTACCGACCCTGGTAGACCGTGACCTGGTGCTATATAACTCACGCGTTATCATGGAGTACCTGGAAGAGCGTTTCCCGCACCCACCACTGATGCCTGTTGGTCCTGTGCAGCGTGCGCAGATGAGGCTGGCACTCTTCCAGGTCGAGCATGACTGGTACCCATTGGTCGATATAATTGAGACCAAGGGTGAAAAAGCGGTCGCTAAAGCTAAGAAAGACCTGACCGAAAGCCTGACATCAGTCGCTGAGATCTTCAATGCTATGCCATATTTTCTCAGTGAAGATTTTACCCTGGTCGATGCGAGTGTTGCGCCGATACTGTGGCGTCTGCGCCACTATGGCATCGAGATGCCAAATGAAGCCAAGGTGATCAACACTTATGCTGACCGTCTTTTCGAACGTGATGGTTTCAAACTGAGCCTGACCGAATCAGAGCGCGAGCTACGCCTGTAAGTGTCAGGGGGATGGCTTCAGAGTCTGTCCCCGGTACTAAAATCACGGTAATATAGTCAATATGCAGATGACCTCAAGCCGTCCCTACCTCATACGTGCAATCTACCAGTGGATTACCGATAATGGTATGACGCCGCATCTTTTAGTCGATGTCAGTATCGATGGGGTTGTGGTGCCGGTTGAGCATGTCCAGAATGGAAAGATCATCCTTAATATAGCACCCATGGCCATCAGCAGCCTGGTGTTGGGTGATACTGAGATCACTTTCAATGCGCGCTTTTCAGGCAAGTCTCAGGGACTGTATATACCTGTCGAAGCTGTGCTCGCTGTTTATGCGAAAGAGAATGGGCAAGGGATGATGTTTTCTGAAGATGACGGGGCAGTATCATCACCAGATAGCGATGATGATCCTGAAGATCCGGGCCCAGGTGCACCAAAACGTCCCGCTTTACGGGTTGTTAAGTAAAAAAGAGTGATAAGTTGAAAGTTGCAAGTGAAAAGCTTGCGTTAATTCAGTAATTATTTTTAAAATTACTTACAACTATCCACCCAGAAGCTGGTGATCGACAAGGTCACACATGCAGTGGATGGCCAGCAGGTGGACTTCCTGGATGCGCGCTGTCGAATCTGAAGGCACGCGTATCTCGATGTCATTCAACGATAGTCTATCCGCCATATCACCCCCTGATTTACCGCTCAGCGCTATGACAGTCATCTCGCGCTCGTGTGCGGCATCGATCGCCATATTGACGTTACTGGAATTGCCGCTGGTGCTTATCGCCAGTAGTATGTCGCCGGCATGTCCGAGTGCCGTCACCTGCTTGGAGAATATCTGGTTGTAGCTATAGTCATTAGCGATGGAGGTGACCGTCGAACTATCCGTCGTCAGGGCTATTGCAGGCAATCCTGGGCGTTCCATCTCGAAACGATTGAGCATCTCAGAGGAAAAGTGCTGGGCATCGCCAGCGGAGCCTCCGTTGCCGCAGGAGAGCACTTTGCCGCCGCTTAAGAAGCACTGGGTTATCATCTGGCCGCCACGGCTTATAGGTTCGGCCAGCAGTTCTGCAGCCAGTTGTTTGGTGCTTATACTGTCCTGAAAGTTTTTATTGATTCGCGCTATTAAGTCCATATTGTAAGACCATCTAAGACTGTATTTGAGCAGGTTAAATGCCTGTTCTCATATTCGAGTTATGTGGATCAGAAAGCATTCGTTATCCACTCAAAAGTATACTTTTGTTTGCTGTCACTAGTTTGATTGTTTTTTGACATGGACACAACATCAAAACGTGCATTTTTATAGCGTTGATTTTTTTGCAGGTACAGCTCGGCGGTCTTGCGAAGTTTTAGCTGCTTTGCAGTCGTGATACTCTCCAGGCCGCCGCCGAAATTATTGTTCTTGCGGTAGCGCACTTCGACGAAAACCAGTATCTTCCTGTCCAGCATGATGATATCGATTTCACCATGGCGGCAATTAAAATTTTTATCGACAGCTTTCAGGCCCTTCGCCCTGAGATATTCGCAGCATGCTGCTTCTGCATCCTCTCCCTGTTTTAGATGTTGTGCGTTCAATGGTCGTCCTGCTCATTTAGTTAGTTGTCGATGTATCTTACTGTTCACCCGCTTTGGTTTGTTTTGAAACTGTGTTATCTGAAACTGGAGGTTCAAAGTAAACTGGTTTGCCTTTTTCAAATCTTGCCCAGAGTAACTTTCGGGTAATGCGGTTGTTTTCATCTAACTGTATATTTCCTGTCTGCCCGTCAAAAAATGCAAAGTCTCTGTTCTCCAGGTAATCGAGGTTGTAAACCAGGTGATAGGCGTCGATACCGAGAGCGAACAGGCGTGTAAAGCTTGCTTGTTGTGGCCAGTTTTTGATGAATACCTTAGAAAGCGACGAGCTATTTTGCAGTACCCATGGCATGTCGCAAAATACCAGCCCGTTCAGGTCGCGATCGAGCTCCTTGTCAATCTTGCCAGTATAGACATGAGAGCTTGAATATACCGGCAGATCAGAGGCATGGTGAAACTTGAAGGAAGGCATGATGCTTCTTGCTGATCGTGGTGTAGCAGCGAGAAAGATCATGTCGATATCCTGACGGCGATGTGACTCACTGATGGCTTTTTTACCGATCGTGTTTTCTACCTTGCGGTGACGGATCGAGCTCTGGTCGAGGTTAAACAACGCCCTGATCGGACGCCTGTAGTCATTGGTGTCTGTTGCATAGTCGGCCTGGCTGATCACGTGCCCGCCCAGCTGTGTATACTTTTCAGTGAAGGCCTGGCTCAAGCGTTTGCCCCAGTCGCTGTCCGGATAGAATACCGCAGCATATTTTTTATTCTGTCTGAAGGCGAGTTCTGCAACCTGGTGTGCTTCGTCTTGCGGAGATAGGCCGAACTGGAACAGGTTGTCTGTGGTGTTAAATGCCTTTTCAGAATAGTTCAATGTCAGTACCGGAACATCGAGTTCCTGTTGCTGAGCGAGCTGATTGATAATTACTTTATCCAGCGGGCCTATGATATTCGTTGCACCATCATCGATGGCTTGCTGATAAACCTGTCTGAAAGATAGTTCTTTATCGCTACTGTCATAGAAGCGGATCTCTGGCTTAACCGCAGTGTTAACATCGTAGAAATAGGCGCTCAGGATTCCATTTTTGATGTTTTCTGTGACTTGGGACAAATCACCCTGCATCGGCAGAATTACAGCAATTTGCTTGCGCTCTGAGATATTGGCCTGGTAGATATTGATTAGCTCAGGTAAGAAACTCTCATTGACCGGGTGGGAGGGGTGTCGGGTGCCCCAGTCGAGCAGATCGTCTTCAAGTTTGCTGATGTTCTGCTGACCCGAACGTATCACCCTGGCCAGGTCCAGCCAGCCATTGATTGTGGCATTCTTGCTGCTTTGATTATTTAATTGAATGGTTGACAGGTTGGAGAGTGCTGCCCAAATTTTTCTGTTGTTCGTACTCCTGGCTTTCTCGTCGGTTAGATAACCATCGAGCTGTACACGCCTGTCGACGACATGCATGTACTTTCCTGACAGGAAATCCAGGTCGGCTTGTAACTCGTAATACCTGATCTGCTGTTCTCGTGTGACCGGTCTGGTCTCGCTGATTACCTCGCTGGCAAGTTTGGCGTCTTTCTTAGCGATGGCGATTGCAGCGGTGAGCAGTGAGATAGTGGCTTTTTCGATCCTGGCGCTGGTCTCATCAATAGCTGGCCGTTGCTGCTGTTTCTGTATGAGGATGTCCAGTTGTGCCTGGGCCAGCGCAACCTTGTCCGCTTCAATATACAGGTGAGCGGCAAGCGCGCGGTACCTGAACTGCTCCTCATCGGTGTCACTATCCTCGGCGAGCGAAAGTAATCTTTCTGCTTCTTCGGTCAATGTGGCCTGTTTCTCGGTGACAGGTTTGGTTGCTTCAGTCGGCCCTGCATCTGGTTTTGACGGCTGTGTGTCACAGGCCGAAAGCACTATGATTGCGAGGAGTAAAAAGAGTTTTAAAGTATGTGGTTTCAATATAGTATCAGGCAGAATGTAAAAATTATTTATATATAAAACAGTAAGTATGTTTTGTGGGACTAAAAGTGTCAATCGCAATGTCAGTCGAATCACCAGCAGATAAACCGGAAAATCAAGAGCCTGATGTGGCGCCAGGCACATTGTATCTCGTTGCAACCCCGATAGGAAATCTAGCTGACATCACGCATCGTGCAGTCACGGTACTCGGGCAGGTCGATATGATTGCCGCTGAAGACACACGGCATAGTCAGCGTCTATTGTCACATCTTGGTATCAGGTCTAAATTACTGGCATATCATGAGCATAATGAGGACAAGATGACTTCGAGGCTGCTCGATGATCTGGCCGCAGGCAAGTCAATCGCGCTGATCTCCGATGCTGGAACACCGTTGATAAGTGATCCGGGGTATCGCCTGGTCTCACAGGCTCATGACAGGGAGAT
>CBDUKK010000018.1:0-12308 GCA_965367795.1 uncultured Gammaproteobacteria bacterium | reverse complement strand
TCTTTTGGGCTGTTGCAAAAGAGTACCTCGCCCGCGGTGCGAGAACCGCAATGCCTAACTAAAAATCAACAGTAACTGCCAAACACCAGCCTCTGGAAAATTAAATGATATAAACGGGTTAAGTTCAACGACCTAAGTAGCGCCTGAAAGAATCGCGGAATAAGATTATTCAGCATATCCCTATGCTTCACCCCTATCGGGGCTTACGTGAAAAACTTTTCCTGAAAGTTTTTTCCGCTCCTACAGGGAAGAACGGAAGACTTGATGAGTGAATATAAATGCAGGGAAAGACTAACGGATCCAGCCACGTTCACTGGCATCTAGAAAATCCAGCATCATCCGTACATTTTTATCCTTCTGCGCCAGTTGTTCCGCTTTTTCCAGCGCAACTTTTAGCGAACAGGTAGATTTAATCAGCAATTTAAACGCTTCCTGCAGAGCACGGATGCTCTCCGGTGAAAAACCCCGCCGTTTCAGACCTTCTTTGTTGATGCCTATAGCGCGTGCTCGATTACCGGCTACGGTGAAAAATGGCAGCACATCACGGTCTATCGCTGTTGAGAAACCGGTAAAAGCATGCGCACCGATACGGGTGAATTGATGCACCGTGGTATACCCGCCGAGGATGACGTGATCATCGACGACGACGTGGCCTGCCAGGGCTGTTGCGTTTGCCAGGATAACATTATTGCCGACGATACAGTCATGTGCCACATGTACGCTGGCCATCAGCAGATTGTCGTTACCGATCTTGGTTACATTGCCACCAGAGGGTGTGCCTCGATGTAGTGTCACATACTCACGAATCCTGTTTCTATCGCCGACGATAAGCTCTGTCGGTTCATTATCAAACTTCAGATCCTGGGGTTTCTCGCCTATCGAGGCGAACTGAAATATCTCGTTATCTTTGCCGATCCTGGTCGGACCATTGATGACAACATGGGAGGCCACAGTGGTTCCAGAATCGATCTCAACATCTGCGCCGATGACACAGAAGGGTCCGATACTTACATCATCAGCAATCTTCGCAGAGGGATCAACAATCGCCTGAGGATGAATCATTACTTACTAACCTTCTTTTGGTGATGCTGCGCATAACAGGCTGGCGGCGGTACATAACTCGCCATCGACTGTTGCTTCGCAGGAAAATTTCCAGATTATCTTTGAACGACGTTCTACTTTTGCTTTCAATACCAGTTGATCGCCGGGGACTACCTGACGCTTAAACCGAACATTATCAACTCCGACCAGCATATACAGAATATCCTCACTGGGCTCTTCGCTCATGGTACGAAACCCTAGCAGGCCGGTAGCCTGAGCAAGTGCCTCGATGATGAGAACCCCCGGCATGATTGCCTGGTTTGGAAAGTGCCCGGTAAATTGCGGCTCATTGACCGAGATATTTTTTATCGCGGTAATCGATTCTCCTGGAATACACTCAATCACCCGGTCGACAAGTAGAAAAGGATACCGATGAGGTAAAAATTTCCTAATTTCTTCTATATACATTTCACTCACAGAGCATCTCCAATATACCTATCACCATCTTAATCGAATGATGGAACAATTATTTTTCAGATTTGAATTTCTTTTCCAGTGCTTTCAGGCGCTTTTCCATCTCATTGAGGTGCTTGAACCGCAAAGCATTCTTCCGCCAGTTTTTGACCTCATCAGTCAGCATGCTGGAAGCATAAGCACCGGGTTTGGTGATTGATCCAGATACCAGTGTCCTGCCCATGATTACGACGTTATCTGTCACTTCAATATTGTCACTGATGCCGACACCACCGCCGATAAGGCAATACTCTCCTACTTTTGTAGAACCTGCGATACCGGAATGTCCCGACATGACAGTATGCTTACCGATGACCACGTTATGTGCGATCTGCACCAGGTTATCGAGTTTGACGCCATCACCGATAACAGTATCGAGAAGAGCACCACGATCAATCGCCGCATTGGCACCTATCTCGACGTAATTACCGATACGAACATTACCCAGTTGCGGAACCTTCAGATAGTGATCACCGTCTCTCTCGTAGCCGAAGCCGTCAGCACCGATGACCGTACCTGAATAAATTATACAGTTATCACCTATCTCCGTACCATGACCTATCGAGACATTCGGATGGATGACCGTATTATTACCGATCGAGCTGTCAGCGCAGATGACTACATTTGCACCTACCTGCACGTGGTCTCCAAGCTTTACGCCAGATTCGATGACTGCATTCGGCCCGATATACGCAGACCCGGGGACAGAAACATCATCCGCCACATCCGCACTGCCGGAGATACCCGCTTCATATCTTTTTTCAGGATTCAATAAACGTGCGACCTTGACAAACGCCAGCCGCGGATTATCCGCGACCAGTGCAGGCTTAGCACAATGCTTCAGCCAGATCTCTTTTAATATGATAGCTGAGGCACCAGTAGAAGAAATCTTATCCAGATACTTAGGGTTATATACGAAAGCGATATCTCCCTCTTTAGCAGTATCGAGATCAGAGACATTGGTGATCAAACAGTCGTCACCATGAAGGCGACAACCGCTTTCTTCTGCAAGTTCAGACAGTTTTATTGCCATCGCTAATCCTGGAAATACTTTCTAAGCGCTTACTTTTTCTTTTTGAAAGCATTCTTCATCATATCCAGAACTTTATCTGTGATATCAAGTTTCTCTGATGAATAAGCAACACCTTCGCTCAGTATAAGGTCATATTTTCCTTTCTTGGCGATATCATCGATGATGCCTCTTACCTGCTGCTGCAGCACAGCCAGTTCCTGGTTACGAACGGTGCCTACTTCCTGTGTCAAAACAGCTTCTTTCTGTTTCAGCGCCTGAATTTTTGTAATGATTTCTTTTTTCAATTCGTTGAGTTTGTCTTCAGTCAACACCAGCTCATTACGCTTGTAGTTTTCCTGCAACTTGGTGATCTCTTGTTCTCCTTTTTGCAGTTCATCACGTTGTGGACCAAAACGCTCGAGCATAGAGGTGTTCACCGCATCGACCTGTGGTGCTTCGGTGAGGATCCTTTCGACACTGACCACACCGACTTTTAATCCTGCAGCAATAGCATTCGCAGACAACAGACCTGATAATAATATTAAACCTAAAACTAATTTTTTCACTTGTATTTTCTCCTTAGAAGAATGAACCGATACTAAACTGGAAAGCTCGCAAATCGTCACCTGGCACATCATTGATGGTCTCAGCATAACTGAAACGTAATGGACCAATCGGTGAAATCCATACCAGCGACGCACCATACGAGCTTCTTAACTGGTCGACCTGGAAGCCGTTATCACCGGGTTCCGCGTCGAAAGTATGAAAATTATTTAAATAGACATTACCTATGTCGAGGAACAGACTGAGACGCAAGGAACTCGGCGGTTTCTCGACAAATGGTATAGGAAATATGTAATCAGCGCCACCGGTAACACGCATATTACCACCGACTGCAAAACCGGAGACCGGGTCCCTGGGGCCCAGTGAGTTAGACTCAAAACCACGAACGGTTCGAATACCACCGGCGAAATAACGTTCGAAGAACGGAAGTGAACCGGTTTTACCGTAGCCATCACCGTAAGCCAGGTTAGAGCGCAGCAGTAAGGTCGTCGCACTGGTAACACCGATGTAAGTGTTGGTGATATAGCTGATCTTGTAATATTCCAGGTCACTTCCTGGAACTGTCATATTCATGCCGATGGTCTGCTGCGAACCCGCATTAGCAAAAACGGTTCGGTTTCGAGTATCGTGCGAGAAGCTGGTATTAAAGGTCAAGCTGTTAAAACGTGTCTGGCCATCATTCTGAGCCAGGAACAGGGTGACATCGACCGATGGATTGACCGTTGACGGTATGATCTTGATGTGACTCAGGCCATAGCCCAGGCTCAAGGTGTTAAATTCAGACAATGGAATGCCATAACTGATATTCAGGTCACCGGAATTGGTCTGGAAATTATTGATCAGCTCTTCGGTTGCATCCCTGTCACGGAAAGAGACACTGATGGTACGGCTGATGCCATCGATCGTATAATACGGGTTCGTATAGGAACCGCTATAGATAGTATTGGCGCGGTCAGTATTGATATTCAGGGCAAGACGTTTGCCTGTACCGAACAGGTTCTCCTGCGTCAGACCAACATTGAAGATCAGGCCCTGTGTCTGCGAGAAGCCGGCGCCGATATTAAAACTGCCGGCCAGTTTTTCTTCGACTTTTACTTTTAGATCGACCTGGGTACTGGAACCCGGAACGGGCACGGTATCTATACTTACCATTTCTACATAGGGAAGGCGCTGGATACGTATCTTAGAGCGCTCCAGTTTATCACTGGCCAGTATCGAACCCTCCATGAGGCGCATCTCACGGCGGAACACCTGGTCCTGTGTACTGTCATTACCGAAGATATCGATACGACGGACATAGACCTTCTCACCAGGGATGGCATAATATGTCAGTGCCACCTCTTTACTCACGTCATCGATTTCCGGCGTAACCTTTACCTCGGAAAAGGCATAGCCGATTCGTCCCATCTGGTCTTCAAGGCGCTTTTGACTGTTGGTCATCAAGCTTCGAGAAAAATACATCCCCTGCCGGGTAAATATCTGCGACTCCATCGTCTGCCGGTTGACCACCAGTTCACCTGTCAGCTTGGATGAAGAGATCTTGTAACGGTCGCCCTCTGAAACATTTACCGTGATATATATATCCTGCTTATCCGGAGTGATCGATACCTGCGTTGATTCGATAGTGAACCTGATATATCCACGATCCAGGTAATAGGAACGAATTTTTTCGAGGTCACCGTTCAGCTTTGGTTTCGAGTATTCATCCGCTGACGAGAGCAAAGCCCAGGATGACGGCACGCCTGACTCCAGTTCATCGAGCAGTGTTTCATCATCGTAGGCCTCGTTACCAACGATATTTATATGCTTTATCAATGCGACCTGGCCTTCTGATATCGTGATATCGATGTCAACACGGTTTTGATCCAGATCCGTGACTTCGGTTTTTATCTTGACGCCGTATTTACCCTGGCTGAAATATACACGCTCAAGTTCCAGTGTTAATTTTTCCAGTAACGAACGGTTATATAT
Source organism: uncultured Gammaproteobacteria bacterium (assembly GCA_965367795.1). Classification (GTDB taxonomy): domain Bacteria; phylum Pseudomonadota; class Gammaproteobacteria; order SZUA-229; family SZUA-229. The sequence goes on along the minus strand of CBDUKK010000018.1, from coordinate 7,207 downwards.
CTGTCCACGGGTGACACCGATATTCAGCAGGGCATCTTTCAGAGCATCATCATCGATATCCGAGTTGCCGGTAAATTCAACATCAGCAATCGATGGCCGCTCCTTGACTCGTACCAGCAGCGTATCACCATCACGAAAAAATTTAACGTTAGCGAAGAAGCCGGTCTTGTATAACTCACTTATGGCATAGGTAATCTGGTTATCATCGATAGGGTCACCGACGACGATCGGCATATAGTTCAACAAGGTTCCATCCGGTATTCGCTGCAGCCCTTCGATCTTTATCTCGCTCACCACGAAGGCATCGGCATGGGCAGCGGCCATACCGAGACAATTAACCAGGATTAATATTAAAGACAGACGAATTAATGACATACAGCGCGGGACCTCGATAACCTTTACTGTACTAAACGTTGAATGTCATTGAATATGGCGATACTCATCAACAGCGCAAGAATAACGATACCGACCTGCTGACCACGTAGTTCGAATGCTTCAGAAACAGGGGAACCTTTTATGATCTCGATCATGTAATAGAACAGGTGGCCACCATCCAGCATAGGGACAGGCAACAGGTTTAACACGCCAAGGCTGACAGAGATCACCGCCAGGAATGATAAAAATGAGACGATACCGATACTTGCCGTGACGCCAGCGTAGGTCGCGATCGTTATCGGCCCTGAGATATTCGCCAGGTTGGCTTCACCGGTTACCATCTTCCACAGCACGCGCAAGGTTAACGAAGACATATCCCATGTCTTGACGATCGCTCTGCTCGCAGCTTCGACTGGTGAATATTCTATATGGGTGACTAGCTGTTCACGGACCTGCTCAGGGATGTGCTGGTAAGCGCCGATATATCCCTGCTGCTCACCAGATTCCACCTTCCTGCTTTTAGGTATTACCGTGAGAGTTAATTCAGCGCCATCACGCAATACTACGAACTGCATAGCCTGTTCTGGGTTGAGCCTTATCATCTCCACCAGCGATAACCAGTCATCGATGACTATACCATCGACCCGGAGGATGACGTCACCTTGCTTTATGCCTGCACTTTCTGCGGCCCCCTGTTCGATTACACCGCCGATCTCGGCCTGCAACACAGGCCACCACTGCTTAAAACCGATACCCTCGAAGATATCGCCCTCGTCTTCAAGGATATGCATATCACCCAATGCGAGATTCCGGGTACTTTCGAAGCCATCGATATCACGCACGCGGATCGGGATATCGCCACCGTTCAGTCCCTGGTCAAGGATCTCCAGCCTGAACTGGTTCCACGAATTAACCGCTGCTTCACCAACCGCCAGGATCTCGTCTTTTTGCTGAAAACCCGCCTGCTCTGCGACACTGCCTGCTTCAGTTTTGCCCACCAGTGGACGGTCGACGGTACTGCCCATCATGAACACTAGCCAGTACAGGAATATCGCAAGGATGAAGTTAAACGCGGGGCCTGCGAATACGATGGCGATACGTTTTGTAATACTCTGGTTGTTAAAAGCGCGCGCTTTATCAGCTTCTGACACATCGCCTTCCCTCTCATCCAGCATCTTGACGTAACCGCCGAGAGGTATAGCAGCGATGACGTACTCGATATCATCACCTTCGGCAGATTTCCTGCGCCAGCTTAATAACGGGCGGCCAAAGCCGATAGAGAAACGCAGTACTTTAACGCCGGCCTTACGCGCGACCCAGTAATGGCCATATTCGTGAAAAGTTACCAGCACGCCAATCGCGACGATAAAGAAAAATATGTTATGTAATACACTCATTGAATTTGATAAAAGCTCTAATGTATTGCAGCAATACATTCATTGGTTATTGTTCGTGCCTCGGCATCGGCTTTAAGTATACCTTCAAGCGAGCTGACATCATTAGTTATATTTGCTTTATTTAGAGTCTGTTCGATCAAAATAGCGATTTCATTGAAACCTATCTTTTCATCGAGGAAAGCAGCGACAGCCACCTCGTTCGCCGCATTGAGTACCGTAGTCGCTGAGCCGCCCATCTCTATCGCCTCGTAACACAGACGCAGACAGGGAAAACGCTTCAGGTCGGGTTGTTCAAAGTCAAGTTTTGCGACCTCAAAAATATTCAGTGGTTCAACGCCAGACGCTATTCTTTCGGGCCAGGCCAGGGCATGCGCGATCGGCGTCCGCATATCAGGATTACCCAGTTGTGCGACGACCGAACCATCATTATATGTCACCATCGAGTGGATCACGCTCTGTGGGTGGATCACGACATCGATATTGGAGATAGCCATATCGAACAACCAGTAAGCTTCGATCAGCTCCAGTCCCTTATTCATCAGCGTGGCAGAATCGACCGATATCTTTTTACCCATATCCCAGTTCGGGTGGTTGACCGCCTGCTCAGGCGTGACGTCATGCAGGCGCTCTGCTGACCATGTCCTGAACGGCCCGCCGCTGGCGGTCAATAATATGCGCTCGATACCCGAATTCGCCCGCTGATTGGTCATTTTAACTGACGAATGGTACTCGGTAAGATCGTCCGGCATACACTGAAAGATGGCATTATGCTCGCTGTCTACCGGCATCAGTAACGCGTTGTTCTCTCTCGCCGTATCCATGAACAGCTTACCCGACATCACCAGGGCTTCCTTATTTGCCAGTAATACACGTTTACCAGCCGCGGCCGCTGCGAGTGTTGGTAACAGGCCTGCTGCACCGACGATGGCGGCGACTACGCAATCGACTTGAGTATCTTCAACGACCTGCAAAAGCCCGGCTTCACCACTCAAAACGACGGTTGCTATATTGTTTGCCTGTAATTGTTCAGTAAGCTCAGCGGCAGAGCCGGCATCATTCATCACAGCATATCGCGGCATCCATTGCTGACAAAGTTCGTTCATCACATCGACACTGGTATTCGCCGTTATCGCATAGATCTGGTAACGCTCGGGATGGCGGGCGACGACATCGAGCGTACTGGCGCCGATACTGCCAGTAGCACCCAGTAATGTAACCTGTAAGATCTCAGACTGGCTCATAATATGCCGGAATAGATCCACCAGCTAAAACCGAGCAGGAATACAGGCATGGCGGCTAATACACTATCGACCCTGTCCAGCATGCCGCCATGCCCTGGTAATATGTTACCGCTGTCTTTGAGACCTGCCTCTCTCTTTAAGAAGCTGATGTATAGATCACCGGTAACCGAGATAAATGTCACTATCACAGACAGCATGACCAGCATGATGGCCCGATCCCTGTCCAGATCGAAATAAAAACTGGCAGCGAGGGTGTATAAGGTGGTCGTTATGACAGCACCCAACAGGCCCTCTTTGGTCTTACCCGGGCTGATATTTGGAGCAAGTTTATTTTTACCGAACTTCTTGCCGGCAAAATAGGCCCCAATATCAGCGACCCATACCAGTGATAAGGCATAAAACAACAACGCTGACCCCTGTATGTACGGGCCTGCCTGGAAGGCATGAATCTTTTGCATGGCGAGAGCAGCAGCCGGCAAGACCAGGAACGCGACCAGTAATTTATCAAGCTTCAAATCAGAACTTGCCGTTTTAGGTTTTGCAAACTTGAGATAGAAAGTGATGCTGAACCACCACATCACCGCGATGAAGATAGTCCAGGGAATGTAATCAGCCGCATACTGCTGCATGCTCCAGGCAGTCGCAGTGATCAGCAGAGCATAACCACCCCGAATATAGATGTTCTGTACTGCAGACAGCCTGGCCCATTCATAGGCAGAGATCAAAACGATGAACAGCGCAAAATAGAAGAACACCGAAGTCGGCTGAAAAAAGATGATCCAGCAGACAAAAGCTGCCAGCGGAATAGCGGTCAAGATGCGTTGATACAACATTATATTCGTATGATATCGGTTCGTTATATTATTTTTACTGGTTCGATAAACTTGTAATCAGTCTGACTCGACAGCCTGATCATCGATCAGCTGCTGCCCGGTTTTACCAAAACGTCTCTGTCTGCCGGCATACCATTCCAGGGAAGCCTCGAAATCCTCACCGGAAAAATCCGGCCATAAGGTATCGATGAAATACAGCTCACTGTAAGCCAGCTGCCATATCAGAAAGTTACTGATACGCTGCTCTCCCCCGGTACGGATAAACAGGTCCGGTGCTGGCATCTCACTCAAAGACACAGATGAATCAAACATCTCCTCATCGATATCATCGACCGCAACAGCACCATCTCTAACTGCTTCTGCGAGTCGCCTGCAGGCGTTTACGATATCCCAGCGTCCACCATAGTTGGCCGCAATATTGAGCTGCAAGCCTGTATTATCCCTGGTCAGTTCTTCAGATTTCTCGATGCTTTGCTGCAGCTTCTCGGAGAACCGGGTACGATCACCGATAAAGCGCACTCGCACATTTTTCTTGTCCAGCTTTTTCACCTCGGCTGTTATCGTAGAAACGAACAGCGACATCAGGCTGCTGACCTCGGCCTTGGGCCGGTTCCAGTTCTCACTGCTAAATGCAAATATGGTTAACGCTTCGATACCTTTCTTTGCACAGTTCTCTACTATCTTGCGTGTCGCACTGACTCCGGCTTTATGTCCGGCTGCACGAGGCAGATGGCGCTTATTCGCCCAGCGGCCATTTCCATCCATAACAACAGCTACATGTCTTGGTAAAATACTGCCCGCACTGTTGCTTGAGTCACTCATAGTATCCAGCTCACCAGCAGCAAGGCTCCCTAAATTTCCATCAATTCCTTTTCTTTTACAGCGATGACTTCATCGACGCTGGCAACATACCTGTCCGTGTGCTTCTGTACGCTATCCTCAGCATCATGACACTCATCCTCTGAGATATCTTTCGCTTTCAACAGGTCTTTGAAGTCACTGTTAGCATCACGCCTGATATTACGGATAGCTATCTTGGTGTTCTCACCTTCGCTCTTTACCACCTTGACCAGCTCACGGCGGCGCTCTTCGGTCAATGGCGGCATCGGGATACGGATCAGGTTACCTGCGGTCGACGGGTTCAGACCGAGACCTGAATTGATGATAGCTTTCTCGACGACTGCGACCATCTGTTTTTCCCACGGCGCGACAGCGAGCGTCCGGGAGTCTTCCACGGTCACGTTAGCCACCTGGTTAATGGGTGTATCAGTACCGTAATAATCAACGACGATCTGATCGAGCAGGCTGGGATGTGCCCGCCCCGTTCTTATCTTCGTTAATTCAGTACGTAATGAATCGACACTTTTCCCCATGCGCATTTCTGCGTCTGCAAGAATTTCCTCAATCACCTACTTGTCTCCTATCTTTACAGTTGTACCAATAGTTTTGTCTTTCATGGTCGCCGGCAGTGCACCGACCTGGTTCAGGTTAAAGATACGTAATGGCAGATCGTTATCACGACACAACACTATCGCCGTCGCATCCATCACCTGTAGATTTTTATCGAGCACTTCATCGAAGGTCAATGTTTCATAGAGAACAGCATCAGGGTTCTTCACCGGGTCAGAATCGTATACGCCATCGACCTTGGTTGCTTTCAGGACGATATCAGCACCGATCTCGACGGCACGTAGACATCCGGCGGTATCCGTAGTGAAGAACGGGTTTCCAATGCCTGCAGCAAAGATCACGACACGGCCTTTTTCGAGGTGCCTGACGGCACGTCTCTGCACGTATTCTTCGCACATGCGGTTTATCTTAACAGCAGACATGACGCGGCAGGTCATGCCCTGTTTTTCCAGGGCATCCTGCATCGCCAGACTGTTAATCACGGTCGCCAGCATCCCCATATGATCACCGGTAACACGATCGATGCCTGACTGGACCAGCCCGGCACCGCGGAATATATTTCCGCCGCCGATGACCAGCGCCACTTCGACACCCATGTTGACCACCGCAGCGATCTCAGAAGCCACACGTGCCAGCATCTTCGCATCGATGCCGTAGTCCTGATCAGCCATCAGGGCTTCACCGCTCAGTTTCAATAAGACACGTTTATAGTTGCTTGGCTCTGCTGTCATGGCGCTCTCTCTTTTATTATTGTTAATTAATCAGCTTACACACAAAAAACCGGGAGATGTCCCCCGGTTTTTTGAATCACAGAATACGTTGTCCATCGTGTTTGTATTTGTGCATGTAACGACTCATATACGTTATTCCTTAACTATCTATAATCTGGCTTAACCGTTCACCTGAGCCATTACTTCATCGGCAAAGTTTTCCTGTTTCTTCTCGATACCTTCTCCGACTTCGTAACGTACGAAACGGTTCACCGTAGCACCCGCATCTGAAAGCAGTGTTTCGACAGTCTTGTCCGGGTCTTTGACGAACGACTGACCCAGCAGTGTGATCTCAGCAAGATACTTGCGGATACGTCCGGCCAGCATCTTTTCGACGATGTCTGCAGGTTTGCCGCTTTCCAGGGCCTGTGCACGCAAGATTTCTTTCTCTTTCTCAAGAACATCGGCAGGTACTTCTGCTTCACTCACACAAAGCGGGTTGCTGGCAGCGATATGCATAGCGACGTCTTTGATCAGTTCATCGTTACCATTTTCCATCTCGACAAGAACACCCATACGAGTGCCGTGCAGGTAGCTGCCAAATGTGCCCGCTGTTGTCTCAAGCAGTTCAAAACGACGCAGTTGCATATTTTCACCGACTTTAGCGATCTTCTCTTTGCGCGCTTGTTCGACTGTTTCAGATGAACCTTCAAGCGTCATCCCGGATAGAGCGGCGATATCAGCAGGTTTGTTTTTCAACGCAGTGGTAGCGATGGCATCGACAAATGACAGGAAGTCATCGCCACCAGAAACAAAGTCTGTTTCACAGTTTACTTCGACCACTGCTGCAGATTTACCGTCATCACTTATCTTGATAACGACGCGTCCTTCGGCTGCAACACGGCCTGATTTTTTGTCAGCCTTTGCCATACCAGATTTGCGCATGTTTTCGATAGCCACATCGATATCACCATCGGCTTCCTGTAGCGCTTTTTTACATTCCATCATGCCTGAACCTGTACGTTCACGCAGCTCTTTAACCATTGAAGCTGTAATTTGCATCACAGAGTCTCCTAATAAATTTGTTCTATATAAATAATGTGTTTTGCTGTTAAGTGACTTAACTAGTCTTCAGTCTTGGCAGCAGCTTTCTTCTTAGGTGCTGCTTTCTTCTTAACGGCTGCTTTCTTCTTAGGTGCCGCCTTCTTCTTTACTGCTGCTTTCTTCTTAACAGCTGCTTT
>CBDUKK010000017.1:0-12958 GCA_965367795.1 uncultured Gammaproteobacteria bacterium | reverse complement strand
ATTCCTAAAAAAATCACCAACTTCGCACATAATCGTGAGTGAAGAACTATAATAGTTCATCAATAATGATTATAGAATGTACGACTGGATGTCATTACCGCGCGGTATCCTGAATCATGACGAAAAAACGACGAACAATTCAAGCTAAAATAACTGACAAAGATCGCTTTGGCATGACTTTTTTTCTTGCCACGATTTTTCATGGTATGGTCATCCTGGGTGTCACTTTTAGCGTTTCACCACCCGCCGACAGTAAAACAGCACCTGCCCTCGATATCATACTGGTACAGACAAAATCACCTGAAGAAGCCGAAAAAGCTGATTACCTTGCCCAGGTATCGCAAAAAGGCGGCGGCAATGCAGAACATAAAGCCCGGCCAAGAGAACAGTTCAGCGCGCCCACCCTGTCAAACCAGCCTGGTATCGCGAAACAGACCAGCGTGCAACAGGTGAAGAAACAGAAGCAGAACGAACAACTGGCACTGGTCAAACAGGAAAACGCCGACTTTGCCATTGATACCGAAAAAAATCCGCTAAAAGCCGAAGATGACACCACCATCGATAAGACCGATACCAGTCAGAACACCCAGACTGCCAGGCTCGCTGCAGAGATCAGCCATAACCTTGAAAAGCAGGCTAGCATCGAAAGAACCAAGTATCTTAATTCCAGCACAAAGGCATTTGCTCCCGCAAAATACATGCGTCAGTGGATCGATCGTGTCGAACGCGTGGGCAACCTGAACTATCCTGACCAGGCAAGACGCAAGAAGCTCAGCGGCACATTGATACTGGATGTCGTGATCAGTGCTGACGGCGAGCTTATCAAAGCAGATCTGCGTCAGTCATCAGGCCACCAGATCCTGGATGATGCCGCCAAACGTATCGTCAAGCTGGCAGCGCCTTACTCAGCCTTTCCAGAGAAGCTTCGTGCTGAGACCGATGTCATACATATCACTCGCAGCTGGGAATTCATGAACAGCAGCGGACTTCGTACCCGATAAGACAACCCTGATAACTTTATGACAGAAAGCAGTCAAGCCGATAATAATTCCTCCAGTTATAATCTGACCGGCCATTTCCTTATCGCCATGCCTTCGCTAAACGACGGCTTTTTCAATCATGCAGTGACCTATATCTGCGAACATGATGAATCCGGCAGTTTTGGCGTCATCATCAATCAGCAAACAGATATCAAACTCAAGCAGGTCATCAAGGAGATGCATATCGAAAGTCAGCAGGGTTACGATGAAAACCAGCCCGTCTACATCGGTGGCCCCGTGGACCAGGGCCGTGGTTTTATCCTGCATCGCCCTGCCGGTAACTGGTCATCCAGCCTGGTCGTGAATAATGATGTGGCATTGACTACCTCGAAAGATATCCTGCAGGCCATCGCCAATAACCAGGGCCCTGAAGACTGCATCGTCGCATTAGGTTATGCTGGCTGGTCTGCCGGTCAACTGGAACAGGAAATGGCGAACAACACCTGGCTGAGCTGCCCCGCCGATGAACAGATCATTTTTAACACACCGACCGAAGAACGCTGGAAAGCAGCTGCAAAATTAATCGGTATCGATCTGTCATTGATGAGCAATGAAGCTGGTCACGCCTGAAGATATCGACCAGCGACTGCGGTAAACTGTTACTTTTTAATCCGCCAACATCTCAAATGTCCGACAACTACACCAGTGTTCTAGGTTTTGACTACGGCAAAAAACGCATCGGCATAGCCACCGGACAGACCATCACTCATTCTGCCACTCCCTGCACGACCATCAAGCAGATCGATGGTAACCCGGACTGGCTCGCTATTGAAAATGAGATCCATCAGTGGAGACCACAAGCACTGATCGTCGGCATGCCCTATTACACCGATGGCAGCGAAAACAGGATGACTTCGGCCGCAAGGCAATTTGCATACGAGCTGAAAAAACGTTTCAAGTTGCCAGTGATCGAAGTCGATGAAGCATTGAGTTCACAGCAGGCCGAAGAGATTCTGAAGCAGGATATAAAAATAACTAAGCAGAACAAACAAGAGATTGATAAAATGGCCGCCGCAATCATCGTTCAACGCTGGCTGGACCAACAGGTTTAACCGGTAACACATCAGACACAACGAGAGCTTCATGCAGACGATCGCCACACCAGATGAACTTCTGGCTCAACTGGCAGAAAAATTAAGAAAATTGCTTGTCGATAAAGCAATCGAAAATCCATTGATGGTAGGTATACATACCGGCGGTGTCTGGGTAGCAACGGAACTCCATCAACAGCTCAACTCTTCACAACCCGTTTTCGCCGAACCACTGGCGACACTGGATATCAGCTTCTACCGTGACGATTTCTCACGCATCGGGATGAACCCTAAAGTCAAACCATCCAAGTTACCGCCCGACGTCGATGACCGTCATATCATCCTGGTCGATGATGTACTGCATACCGGTCGTACCATCCGCGCAGCGATGAATGAACTGTTCGATTACGGTCGTCCCGCGAGCATCACCCTGGTGTGCCTGATCGAACGCAGCGGTCGCGAATTGCCACTACAGGCTGATATCGTCGGTGCACATGTAAATCTTAATGAAGGTGAACATATAAAGTTCAGCGGGCCTGAGCCGCTGGCCTTTGAGATACAGCAGATCAATCATAAAAACGCATCCAATGGGTAACTCATTCTATGGTTAATAAAGCAACAAAACCCACTGACGCTTTAATCGGACACGATGCCTGGAATATTCAATTAGATAAAAACGGTAATTTAAAACATTTTCTCACCACCGAAGGCCTGGGCAGCAACATCCTGACCCAGATCCTGGACACCGCCGAAAGCTTTGCCAACGTCAACGAGAAAAGGGTCAAGAAGGTACCGCTGTTACGCGGAAAAACCATCGTCAACCTTTTCTTCGAAGCCAGTACCCGGACACGCACCACTTTCGAACTGGCTGCCAAACGACTCTCTGCGGATGTACTGAACATCAATATCAGCACATCGGCCACCTCCAAAGGTGAGACCCTGCTTGATACCCTGCAGAATATTCAGGCGATGCACTGCGACATGTTCGTGGTACGACATAGTGATTCCGGCGCAGCACATTACATCGCGAATCATGTCGCACCAAACATCAGTATCATCAATGCCGGCGATGGCAGTCATGCGCACCCGACGCAGGCGATGCTCGACATGTTTACCATACGTCGAAACAAGGGCGCTAATTTTGGCAACCTGCGTGTTGCAATCGTCGGTGATATCCTGCATTCGCGTGTTGCGCGCTCGCAGATCCATGCACTCAATACCTTGAATACCGGTGACGTCAGGGTCATCGCTCCAAAAACTCTGCTGCCGGTCGATATAGAAAGCATGGGCGTCAACGTTTTTCATGACCTGGAAGCCGGCATCAAAGATGCTGACGTCGTCATCATGCTGCGTCTCCAAAAAGAGCGGATGCAAGGCGCACTACTTCCAAGTGAGCAGGAATACTTCAATCTCTATGGTCTTACAGAAAATCGCCTGCAGGCTGCGAAAGATGATGCCATCGTCATGCACCCCGGACCCATCAATCGCGGTGTCGAGATAGACTCAAACGTAGCCGATGGCTCCCGGTCAGTTATCCTCGACCAGGTCTCCTATGGCATAGCGGTACGTATGGCCGTGATGACAATGACTCTCGGTAGAGAGCCAGAAGCAGACAGTGAAGAAGCGGAAGGTGCGAGGTCATGAGCGATAACGATATGACACTTTTAATCAGGAACGGACACCTTATCGATCCTGCAAACAGTATCGACAAGCAGGCTGACATCCGGATCAGTGACGGCAAGATTACTGCCATCGAAACAGCCAATACCATTACACCTGGAACCGACGAGCGGGTGATCGATGCCACGGAACTAACGGTGACACCCGGCCTGGTCGACTGCTGTGCACGACTGCGTGAGCCAGGGCTGGAGAATAAGGCAACCATCCGCAGCGAGACCGTGGCCGCGACAAGAGCGGGAATCACGACTTTATGCTGCCCGCCGGATACTGACCCGGTCATCGATGAACCCGCCGTGGTGGAACTCATCCATCAGAAAGCTGCAAACTCGGGGCACAGTCATGTAGTAACTCTCGGCGCATTGACCGCAGGATTGCACGGTGAACACCTGAGTGAGATGTATGCCCTCAAACAGGCAGGCTGTGTCGGCCTTAGCAACTGCCGCAAACCGGTAGAAAATTCCCTGATACTGAAACGCGCTTTTGCCTATGCCGCGACATTCGATCTACGCGTGTTTATCGAACCGGATGAACACTGGTTAAGCATCGGCGGCTGCGCACACGAAGGCAAGATTGCAACCCGGCTGGGACTGAAAGGTATCCCTGTTTCTGCCGAGACCATCGCTATCGCTCGCGCCCTGGAACTGGTCGCCGAAACCGGTGTCAGCACACACTTCGGACGCCTGTCCAGTGCGCAGGGCGCTGCTCTGATTGCGCGTGCCAAAAACGAGCAACTGCCGGTCACCGCCGATGTCAGCGCACACCAGTTACACCTGACCGAGCAGGATATCAGCAGCTTCAATAGTGTCTGCCACGTGATACCGCCGTTACGTACACAACGTGATATGGAAGCATTACGCAATGCCGTTGCTAACAACACCATCGATGCTATCTGCTCTGATCATCAACCACATAACCTCGATGCGAAACAGGCGCCTTTTGCCAGTACCGAAGCCGGCGTATCCAGTCTCGAGACGCTGTTACCGCTATGTCTTCGCTTATCCGGGCAGACAGATTTGAAGCTCAGCGAGCTGCTCGGTAAAGTCACATATTCACCAGCCAGGATACTGGGCATCGATGCTGGCACCTTATCGGTGGGCGCAAATGCCGATATCTGTATATTTGATGAAGCTGAAGACTGGCAACTGGACACAGACTCGATTCACAGCCATGGCAAAAACACACCTTTTTATGGCTGGAATTTTCAGGGAAAAGTCAAACACACCATCGTTGATGGCAAGCTGTTATTTAGCGATTAAAAAGTCCGAGGGGTATCCCTCGAATACTAGGGTTTCAGATCTTCAGGACTGCCAGGAAACTCCAGCGGTTCATGCTTTTCAGCTTTCCCTTCCAGATCCTTGCTGTCACCACCAAAATTAATCTTCCATTCCAGATCGCTACTCGAATCTGCATTAGCCAACGCCGCTTTAAGATCGATCTTGTTAGACTTGAATAACTCATATAAGGACTGGTCGAATGTCTTCATGCCAGATTCACTGCCCTTACTCATGATATCTTTGATCTCATGGAAGTTTCCTTCACGGATCAACTTACTGATATACGGTGTATTCACCAGTACTTCTACCGCCGCGACACGACTACCTTCTTCGGTTTTCACCAGGCGCTGTGCCAGGATACAGTTCAGGTTCAGCGACAGGTCCATCAATATCTGATTATGAGCCTCGGTAGGGAAAAAATTTAACAGCCTGTCCAGTGTCTGATTGGCATTTGTTGCATGCAAGGTGGTCAGACAAAGATGGCCGGTGTCAGCATAACGCAAGGCAGCCTCCATGGCGTCCCTGTCCCTGGCCTCGCCGATCATGATGACATCAGGCGCCTCGCGCATCGCTTCGCGCAACGCATTATCAAACGACAGGGTATCCAGCCCGACTTCCCGCTGACCGACGATACATTTTTTATGACGGAACATGAACTCGATCGGATCTTCGATGGTAAGGATGTGACCAGTTTCAGTCATATTACGATGATCCAGCATCGATGCCAGCGAAGTGGACTTACCCATACCGGTTGCACCGACGACCAGCACCAGTCCTTTCTTACGCATGATCATGCTCTTATAAATCTCTGGCAATCCAAGCTCATCTATCGTTGGTATCTCCGCTTTTATATAACGGATAACCATCGATACCTCACCACGCTGCACATAGATATTGATGCGGAACCGTCCCAGGTCGGTATAAGAAACACCCAGGTTCAACTCCATGTTTTTTTCGAAGTCTTTAATCTGTGCAGGACTGAGCAGATCATAGGCCAGTTTTTTTGTCATACCCGGATTGAGCATACTCTTTCCAACCGGGCGCATCGAACCGTCGATGCGCACACTTACTGGCGCACCCGTAGTGAAATACATATCTGAAGCCTGTTGTTCAGACATCAACTTTAAATATGGCTGCAAATTCATCGCTTGAACCTTCCTGATTTAATCATCTGCATGTCACATCGAGACGTTTCATTCTTCATTTGCACACAGCATCATCAACGGATGCGTGATTTATCATCATTATCTTCCATAGATATATTATCCAGCCCTTCCATCAGGTCATTGTTGCTGGAATCTTTACCTTCCAGCTTGATCCTCAATCTCAGGTCGTTAACAGAGTCAGCATTTCGGAGCGCATCTTCATATTTGATCTGGCCATCTTCGTAGAGGTTGAACAGTGCCTGGTCAAACGTCTGCATGCCGAGCTCGTTGGATTTGGCGATCAGTTCTTTAATATCATGGACATTACCCTTGAAGATAAGGTCGGCCATCAACGGAGTATTGATCATGATCTCGATCGCTGCCATGCGCCCATTTCCTGATACGGTAGGGATAAGGCGCTGTGATATAAGGCTCTTTAGGTTTAATGACAGGTCCATCAATAACTGTTGACGACGGTCTTCCGGGAAGAAGTTAATGATGCGGTCAAGTGCCTGGTTAGTACTGTTAGCATGCAAGGTCGACAGACAGAGATGGCCGGTCTCAGCGAATGCGATAGCATGTTCCATGGTATCCCGGTCACGGATCTCACCGATCAGGATAACATCGGGAGCCTGACGCAGTGTGTTCTTCAGGGCTATCTCATAGTTATCCGTATCGACACCTACCTCACGCTGGGTGACGATACAGTTCCTGTGGTTATGGATGAATTCGATCGGGTCTTCGATGGTGATGATGTGACCGTGGCTGTTCTGGTTACGGTACCCGACCATCGCTGCCAGCGATGTCGACTTACCGGAACCGGTCGCACCGACGAAAATAACCAGGCCGCGTTTAGTCATGGATATATCTTTCAATATCGGCGGCAGGTTTAAATCATCAAACTCTGGTATCTCAGAACGGATAACACGCAGAACGACGCCGACCGAGCCACGCTGGGTAAAGGCATTGACACGAAAGCGAGACACGCCCGGCAGACTGATAGCGAAGTTACACTCCTGTGTTTCTTCAAATTCTGCACGCTGCTTATCGTTCATGATCGAACTCACCAGTACCTGGGTATGCTGTGGACTAAGCGCCTGGTTCGATAACGGTTTCATCGCGCCATCGACTTTCATCGAAGGCACAGCGCCCGCCGTGATGAACATATCCGACCCATCTTTCTGCACCATCACGCGCAGCATGTCATGCATGTATTTTATTGCCTTATCGCGATCCACTTAGATCACCTCGTTACTGTATTGTTAATCTGATTGATGTTTAAAAAATATCTTTATTGGCTGCTTTCTTACGGGCTTCATCTTTACTGATGAGGCCGCGGGCGAGAAGCTCCTGCAGGTTCTGATCCAGTGTCTGCATGCCGATGGCCTGCCCGGTCTGTATCGCAGAGAACATCTGTGCGATCTTGTTCTCCCTGATAAGGTTCTTGATCGCCGAGGTTCCGATCATGATCTCATGCGCTGCTACCCGGCCACCGCCGATCTTTTTCAGCAGCGTCTGTGAGATAACCGCTCTCAATGACTCAGACATCATCGCCCGCACCATTTCTTTCTCCGCCGCCGGGAACACATCGACGATACGGTCGACCGTTTTAGCAGCAGAACTGGTGTGCAGGGTACCGAATACCAGGTGACCGGTTTCAGCTGCCGACAGTGCAAGGCGAATGGTTTCGAGGTCACGCATCTCACCCACCAGGATGACATCGGGGTCCTCACGCAGGGCAGAACGCAGGGCTTCGCTGAAGCCTAAAGTATCGCGGTGCACCTCACGCTGGTTGATGAGCGACTTCTTGCTCTCGTGGACGAATTCGATCGGATCTTCGATGGTCAGGATATGGCCGTAATGGTTCTCGTTGACATAGTTCACCATACCGGCAAGCGTGGTCGATTTACCCGAACCGGTCGGCCCGGTCACCAGCACGATACCGCGCGGGGTATTAGAAATATCTTCGAAGATCTTTGGTGCACCCAGTTCTTCCAGTGTCAGGATCTTGGATGGAATAGTACGAAATACAGCACCCGCACCACGGTTATGGTTAAACGCATTGACACGAAAACGTGCCAGGCCCGGTATCTCAAACGAAAAATCTGTCTCCCAGTATTCTTCATAGGTCTTGCGCTGCTTGTCATTCATGATGTCATACACCATGCCATGGACATGCTCATGGTCCATAGGATCAACATTAATGCGGCGCACATCACCATCGACGCGGATCATCGGCGGCAGACCAGCCGACAGGTGTAAATCTGAAGCCCCATTTTTTACGCTAAAAGCAAGTAACTGAGCGATATCCATCTAATTCCCCTGGTATGAATAAAGTTATTCTTATAATGACTCTCCTATTTATAGCCAAAAAACCCGCTACTTTCTGCAATACGCAACTAATTCAGCAATATTTTTGTGTTCTCGCTCAAACCGGGGAATATATGATGAGTGTGTTAAAATCTGTGCGATATTTAATTACCATAATGTGAACCCAAGATGCCCACTATCGGATTTATTGGCGGCGGCAACATGGCAGCCAGCCTCATAGGCGGACTGATCAATGCTGATATACCTGCAACGGATATAACGGTAGCCGAGCCTGAGGAGAAACGCCGACAGGCATTAGCCGAACAGTTTGGCATCAATACGGCTGCAGATAATAATGCCACACTGAATAGTGAGATCATCGTGCTCGCTGTCAAACCGCAGTTATTAAAAACGGTGTGCCAGCAGCTGGATACCGGTTCACGGGAAAAACACCTGTTCATCTCCATCGCGGCAGGCATCAACAGCACTGACATCAATCGCTGGCTCAATGAAAACCAGGCCATCGTACGCTGCATGCCAAATACACCGGCATTACTGCAATGTGGCGCTTCCGGCCTATATGCCAATGAATTTGTCAGCGACAGTCAAAAGCAGCAGGCGGAAAAGATCATGCAGGCTGTAGGTATCGTGATCTGGGTCGAGAATGAAGACCAGCTCAATGCGGTCACTGCGGTATCCGGCAGCGGCCCGGCTTATTTCTTCCTGATGATGGAAGCCATGCAGCAGGCCGGTGAAACACTGGGACTGGATGCCGGTGTGACTCGACAACTGGTGTTACAGACCGCACTTGGTGCAGCACGCATGGCGACAGAGAGCGATTCATCAGCCAGTGAACTGCGCCAGATGGTAACCTCTAAAGGCGGCACCACCGAACAGGCTATCTTGAGCTTCCAGTCAGCGGATTATAATAAGATCGTACTGGATGCTCTGAGGGCAGCAAATGACCGCTCTATCTCGCTTGCCGATGAACTGGGTTCAGAATAAAGCACGATAATAGAGCACGACATCAATTACACAGTTACAGGTTATACAGATGAGCCAGGAAAACCCTTTTATCTTTTTGATCGACACCCTATTCAGTATCTATATAGCGATCATGCTGCTGCGTTTTATATTGCAGCAGGTCGGCGCAGATTTTTATAACCCCATATCGCAGTTTATCGTCAAAGCAACCCAGCCCCTGGTCACTGTTGCCCGGCGTTTCATACCCAGTATTAAAAAAGTGGACACCGCCACGCTGGTCCTGGTGCTGTTACTGATGTTAATGAAGCTGACCGTCTTATTTGCCATCGCCGGAGTACAGCTAGATGGCCAGTTACTCCTGGTCAAAACTATCTACGATCTGATTTCGCTGACCTTTGATATCTTCATTATTGCCCTGTTCATACAGGCCATCCTGAGCTGGGTAAACCCGGACCCTTATCACCCCGTCAGCAGCCTGTTGCGCAACCTGACATTCCCGATACTGCGCCCGATACAAAAACACGTACCGCCGATCGGCGGTATCGACCTCTCGACCTTGATCGCGCTGATCGGACTGATGTTTATCAAACGGCTGGTACTATCGCTGTTTTAATGCGGTGAACTTCGAACAGGCTTTTATTTGACCAGGGAATTCAGATCAAAGATTGGCAGCAGGATGCCGAGTACGATAAGCAGAACCATCAGACCCATGGTGAGGATGATCACCGGCTCCAGGATACCCACGATATAAGCGATCATCGTCACCTGTTCACGCTCTAACTGCACCGAAGCACGCTCCAGCATCTCTTCCAGCTTACCGCTGTTTTCACCACTGGCGATCAACTGCAGCGTCATCGGTGGAAATAGCTTGCTGTGCTCCAGCGCATTCTTTATGCCGGTACCTTCACGTACACGATCTGTGGCCTCGAGGATCGCCTGCCGCATCGGCAGATTAGCAACCACCTTGGCAGAGATCTTCATCGCCTCTAATATGTTCACACCACTGCCGGTCAGGATGCTGAATGTGCGGGTAAACAATGCAGCATTCAGACCACGTACCAGGCGGTGCATAACCGGGATCCTGAACAGGAACATGTGGTACTTCATGACAAAAGTCGGCCGCGTTAACAGCACCTGGAAACCGATGAACAGCGCGACCACTGCAAGCAGCAATAACATACCGTAATCAACCACAAAATCACTCATCGCTATCAGTGAAATGGTCAGGCCGGGAAGCTCCTGTCCGGTATCCTCAAACACTGATACCACCTGAGGCACGATGCTGGTCATCATAAACACCACGATAGCAATCGCGAACAGCGACAGAAATGCCGGGTAGATCAGCGCCTGTCTGACCTTACCCTGGATCTCCTGCCGGCTTTCCGTGTAATCGGCAAGGCGGTCGAGCACAGTATCGAGATGACCCGACTGCTCACCGGCATCCACCGTCGCCCGGTACAACTCGGGGAAAACTTTTGGATAATCGGCCAGCCCGACGGCCAGTGAATGTCCTTCGAGTACGCGTGAGCGGATGGCGAAGAGCATGCTCTTGATACGCTGTTTCTCCGTCTGGTTGGCGACTGCCGCGAGTGTCTCATCCAGTGGTAGAGCCGCCTGAATCAGGGTGGCGAGCTGACGGGTAAGCAAGGCCAGCTCGGTCGAGCTTATGCCTCGCTGAAAAAATCGAGGAACAGACACGCCGGCACTGGTCTTATCACCGCGCTGCCTGTCTTTGGCCTTTTTCCTGCTCTCGGTAATCTCCAGCGGCATCAGGCCTTTATCGCGCAATAACTGGCGCACCTGCCTGGCGGTATCGCCTTCGATAACGCCCTTGCGCTCTTTGCCTTTATCGTCGAGGACTATATATTCAAATGCTGCCATGTCTTTTTGATGCCCTGACTACGGTGCACTCAGTCGTCCCGGCTCACACGCATCACTTCTTCCAGTGATGTTCTGCCTTTCAGGATCATGCGTCGGCCGTCCTGGCTGACACTGGTTGAGATAGTTCGTGCATAATCTTCCATCGCCTGCTCGCCGGCACCTTCGTGAATCATGTTATGCAGATGATGGTCGATAGGTACAAATTCATAGAGGCCGCTGCGGCCGACATAACCGAGGTGATTACATTCATCACAGCCAACCGGTGAATAGATAACCGTGACATCATCCTTTTCCATGCCCAGCCATTCGCGTTCTTTTTCTGTTATCTCATGCGGTTTTTTACAGTGTGAGCACAGGTTCCTCACCAGCCGCTGCGCCATCACACCGATCAGGCTGGATGCCAGCAAAAACTGCTCGACACCCATATCACGTAAACGGGTAATGGCACCGATGGCACTGTTGGTATGCAGGGTAGATAAAACCAGGTGACCGGTCAAACTGGCCTGAACGGCGATCGATGCGGTTTCCAGGTCACGGATCTCACCGATCATCACCACGTCCGGATCCTGGCGCAGGATAGATCGCAGGCCACGGGCGAACGACATATCAACTTTGGCATTCACCTGTGTCTGACCGATGCCGTCGATGTAATACTCGATCGGATCCTCGACCGTCAAAATGTTTCTTGATTTGATATTGAGAACACTCAGGCCGGCATACAGGGTTGTCGTTTTACCTGAACCGGTCGGGCCGGTAACGAGGATGATGCCATGCGGTTTATGCAGCAGCTCAAGAAAAGAATTATAGACTTTTTCAGACATGCCCAGCTGTTCCAGATCCAGCCTTCCTGCCTGTTTATCGAGCAGACGCATAACCACGCGTTCGCCGTGGCCAGAGGGCAGCGTCGATACACGCACGTCTACTGCACGTCCGGCAACACGTAACGAGATGCGACCATCCTGTGGCAGACGTTTCTCCGCGATATCCAGCTTGGCCATAACCTTGATACGCGAGATAACCAGCGGTGCTATATTTCCTGGCGGCTTGAGGATCTCCCGTAACATGCCATCGACACGGAATCGCACGCGCATACGATTTTCAAAAGGCTCTATATGCACGTCCGAGGCATTCACTTTGATCGCTTCACTCAACAGCGCGTTGATCAGACGGATGATCGGCGCATCATCGTCTGCCTCCATCAGGTCTTCAGGTTCGAGCGTCTCCGCCAGCTCGTCCAGGTCGAGTTCGTCGCCGACTCCCTCCATCATCGCCATCGCCTGATCACTGCCCTGCTCGTAGGTCTGTGCGAGTAAGGCAGCGAACTGCTCTTGTGTTGTAGAACTTAAGGAGATATCCCTTCGTGCGACACGGCTGACTTCGGCCAGCACGATCGGGTCGGGCGCTCCGTGATGCAGGACATTGACGACATCGTCGTCGATCTGCCCGATGAGCACACCATGGCGTTTAGCAAATGCATAGGGTAGAACCTGCGCTGTAAGCGGTGTCTCTGCTCCTAAAGCCTCAGGCTGCTGGTAATCCGGCAAACCTTCGTCTTGCTCGGCAACATGCGCAGCGTTAGAGGAATCCATCGCCCTCATCCCAGTTATCCCCAT
>CBDUKK010000016.1:0-13032 GCA_965367795.1 uncultured Gammaproteobacteria bacterium | reverse complement strand
CTCTTAAAGGCGATATGGAAGCGCGTAAAAAAATGATCGAGTGTAACCTTCGCCTGGTAGTGAAGATTGCTCGTCGTTATATGAACCGTGGTCTTGCTCTGCTTGATCTGATCGAAGAAGGTAACCTGGGTCTTATCCGTGCGGTCGAAAAATTTGATCCTGAAAAAGGCTTCCGTTTTTCTACCTATGCAACCTGGTGGATACGTCAGACCATCGAACGTGCACTGATGAATCAGACTCGCACTATCCGTTTACCGATCCACGTAATCAAAGAATTAAATGTATACCTGCGTGCTGCTCGAGAACTTGAGCAGACCATGGATACAGAACCTACCGCGGAAGATATCGCGAAAATGTTGAATAAACCGGTTGCAGGCGTTGAAAAAATGCTGGGCTTACGTGACCGTGTAACATCTGTCGATGTGCCTGTAGGTAAAGAGAATGATCGTCCTTTACTGGAAATCGTTGCTGATGAACGTGTTCCTGCACCACCTGAGATGTTGCAGAATCACGATGTCATGGCAAACCTGGGTGTATGGCTTGACCAGTTAGACACCAAGCAGCGCGAAGTACTGGTTCGTCGCTTTGGCCTTAATAACCATGAGCGTACTACGCTGGAAGATGTTGGTAAAGAGCTGGGAGTAACCCGCGAGCGTGTTCGCCAGATCCAGATGGATGCATTAAAACAACTACGTAAAATCCTGGAAAATCAGGGCTTCACAGAAGAGTTATTGTTCCAGGAATAATAACTCGTTCTCCTGTGACAGGGTGGCTTGATGACAGCCCTGCAGAGGATAGTATTAAGCAGATACATTTGTATCTGCTTTTTTTTGGATGGCAAAAAGTGTTGCAGACAATTTACTTGCATTTCCGTCATCCGTGGCGGTCATGTCAAGGAGGCGAGAGCATTAGGGCAGGAAGTCTCATCTTCTTGATGAATACAGGCCAGTTAATTATAAGATCAGCCCGGCGACCACGTCACGGCCCTCGCTCATGAGGATGTTATAGGTTCTGCAGGCGGCGCCGGTATCCATGAAATCAACACCGATACCATGCTCGATAATACCGGAATAAATCTCAACTGCCGGGAAAACAAGACTGTTACCGGTGCCTATAATGATCAGCTCAGGCTGAAAGGATAAAACCAGCTCTATATGACTTGAGGTGAGCCGTTCGATGTCATCTATATCCCAGGTTTCATTTAGCCGGGTACTGGCGACCACCAGGCTCTGACTGAATTTCTTACCGTTTATCGAAACGCTGTTATCATCATAAGCAGTGATGACGTAGCCATCTTCCTGGCTATCTTGGGCAAACTTCATTTCATCGTATAAGTATAGTGACTGGGATGACATATGTTACACGTTATATGGCGAATGCAGTAGAATATGCGGCTTTCGAATACAGGTTTTTTAGGAGGCGGTCTTGAGCGCAGTTAAAGTTGGTCTATTGGGTCTGGGAACAGTCGGTGGTGGAACCGCCACGGTACTAATAAGAAATGCCGATGAGATTCAGGCGCGTTTGGGGCGTGCCATCGAGATATCTCACGTTGCTGGACTGGATATAGCGTCACAGAACATTGTCGATCCAGCGACTACGAAACTGACGGAAGATGCTTTTGAGGTGGTCAACGATCCCGAAGTTGAGATCGTAGTTGAGCTCATCGGTGGTTATACGTTAGCAAAAGACCTGGTATTGAAAGCCATCGCAAACGGCAAACATGTCGTTACTGCGAATAAAGCGTTGATCGCGACTCATGGCCCCGAGATAATGAAGGCGGCTGCTGCACAGGGTGTCAGTGTGTGCTATGAAGCAGCCGTTGCTGGCGGTATACCTATCATCAAAGCCATGCGTGAAGGGCTGGCTGCAAACAAGATTCAGTGGGTCGCGGGCATCATCAATGGTACAGGCAACTTTATCCTGACAGAGATGCGCGATAAAGGGCGTGATTTTGCTGATGTACTCAAAGAAGCGCAGCAACTGGGTTATGCCGAAGCTGATCCTACTTTCGATGTAGAAGGTATCGATGCAGCACACAAGCTGACAATCCTTGCCTCACTGGCGTTTGGTATCGAGCTCCAGTTTGAGAAGACCTATACAGAAGGTATCAGTAAAATCACGACGGAAGATGTTAACTATGCCGAAGAACTGGGCTATCGTATAAAGCATCTGGGTATTACGCGTAGAACAGATAAAGGTATCGAACTGCGTGTGCATCCCACACTCATCCCTGAAAAGCGCCTGATCGCGAATGTCGATGGTGTAATGAATGCGGTGCTGGTCCAGGGGGATGCTGTTGGTCCAACTTTATATTATGGTGCTGGCGCAGGCGCAGAGCCAACCGCTTCAGCAGTCGTTGCCGATATTATCGATACGGTGAGAACAATCGATGCACCTCTGCATCACAAGGTCCCGCTACTGGGTTTTCAGGGTGACGCGATCAGGGATACACCAATACTTGCAATCGATGATGTAGAGTCGGCTTATTACTTGCGGATGGTGGCTGAAGATCATCCTGGCGTTCTAGCTGAAGTATCAGATACATTCGCCAAGAATAGTATCAGTATCGAAGCGGTCATTCAGAAAGAGCCAGCGACTGGAGAGAATACGGTACATCTGGTCATGCTTACACAGAAGTGTGTTGAATCAAATGTTAATAAGGCGATTTCCGCAGTTGAAGGTCTATCGTCAGTGCAAGGTGAGGTGGTTCGGATTCGAATGGAGCATCTTGATTGATATTTTACCATTAGATGACGTATGCTTTTATAATGATAAGAGTCTGCTGAGTTGAATTAAAAAAAGCCTCGTAAAAACGAGGCTTTTTTGTTTCTATTATTTTTGTTTTTTTAGCTTTTGACACACCTTCCACCTCCACAAGCCATCGAGGCAGTGCAGTGAGCATGGGTTTTCTGTGAAAACTGCCTGAGCGTCTTTTGCGAGTTTTTTCACAGCATGATGACTGTGCTGAATCGATGGGTACCCCTGTGCTTCCTTCAGGGGCGTAGTGGTCGTGGCGGCCTTTTTTGGGTACTTTTTTGGGCTGTAGCAAAAAAGTGCCTCGCCCGCGGTGCGAATACCGCAAACTCTAACTAAAAACCAACCGTAAATGCCAAACAATGAATCACAAAAAAGCCTCGTAAAAACGAGGCTTTTTTTAATTCAACTCATATGATGAGTCTAATCATTCCCGGAAAATGCTCCCAGAATATGCAGCAGACTCAGGAACAGGTTATAGATACTGATGTACAGTGAAACAGTCGCCATAATATAGTTAGTCTCACCACCATGAATGATCTCACTGGTCTGGTACAGGATCATACCTGACATCAGTAGTACGAACATACCTGAGACTGCAAGAGACAGTATAGGCATGCTGAATATGAAGGCTCCCAGGCCGGCAAGGAAAGCGACCATGATGCCAACCATCAGGAAACCACCCATAAAACTGAAATCTTTGCGGCTAGTCAGGACATAACCAGATAGGGCAAGGAATATTGCGCCGGTGCCACCTAGTGCTGTCATAACGAGTTGTGAACCATTAGCGGTAGCAAGGTATGCATTAAGGATTGGTCCCAGGGTTAATCCCATAAAGCCTGTCAGCATAAATACGAAGAATATGCCCCAGCCACTATCTCGGAATTTAGTGGTCAAGAACAGCAGTGCTATATATCCCACCAGTGACATCAGTCCAAAGTAGGGCAGATTTAATGTCATTGAGACACCAGCAGTTGCCGCACTGAAGAGTAATGTCAGGGCGAGCAGGGCATAGGTATTCTTTAAAACCTTGTTGGTCGCAAGTATCTGTGTTTCTGAACGAGCGGTTGATATAGATTGCATAGTTTTACCTTTAATCAAATTTATCTAGTTTTGGTTGCGAATAATCTTAGCATTGTTTGCTGCTAAACGGTGTATTTAAGTTGTTTGTGTAAATGATCATATTTTAATCAATTTGGCTAGAGATGAGACCTGAAATGTCGCTGAAGGTTTCATCGCATTGCTGTAATTTACGCATCTAGTAGACAATATAGGGGTAATAATTAGTGTTTCAAGCATGTCATATTGACATCAAAAAACCTGACAATTATCAATGTTACCTCATGACACTGTCACTATAATCTGTCAGTATCGATGTCATAGAAGATCAAGTTCAGTATAGGAAATATCTTCACTATAAATTTATAAAGACAGATCGATATTATCAGCTCTTGGGAGGGTTAGTTATGGCGCACATCGTTGTTTTGGGTGCAGGAACTGGTGGTATGCCCGCGGCTTATGAGATGAAAGCTGCAGTAGGCAAAAAACATGAAGTCACAGTTATTAACGAAAAGGAAGATTTTCAATTCGTACCGTCTAACCCCTGGGTTGCTGTGGGCTGGCGTGATCGTAAAGAAATCAGTATTCCGATCGAGAAATATCTGAAGAAAAAGAATATTAATTTTATCGCTCAGCGCGTTGATAAAATCGATGCCTCTGCCAGCAAGCTTGAACTGGCAAATGGTGAATCAGTTGACTATGACTACCTGATCATAGCCACCGGTCCACGTCTCGCATTTGAAGAAGTTGAAGGGTCTGGTCCGGAAGGGTTCACAGAATCTGTCTGTGTTACCGATCATGCTGAAAAGGCCTGGGAAAAATACCAGGAAATACTAAAGAATCCAGGTCCGATAGTCATCGGTGCCATGCCATTCGCCAGCTGTTTCGGTCCTGCTTACGAGTTTGCCTTCATCGTTGATGCGGATCTACGCAAACGTAAAATACGCGATAAGTTCCCGATGACATATGTCACTTCAGAGCCCTATATCGGGCACCTGGGTCTGGGTGGTGTTGGTGACTCGAAATCAATGCTGGAAAGCGAGTTGCGTAATCACCACATTAAATGGGTGACTAATGCCAAAACGACGAAAGTTGAAGAGGGTAAACTGTTTGTTGACGAATTAAATGAAGCAGGTGAAACGGCGAAACAGCATGAGATAGACTTCAGTTTTGCTATGATGCTTCCGGCGTTTAAAGGTGTGGATGCAGTCGCGGCAGTGCCAGATTTATGTAACCCTCGTGGTTTTGTGATCGTAGATAAACTGCATCGTAACCCGACTTATAAAAACATTTTCTCTGCCGGTGTGTGTATCGCAATACCGCCAGTGGAGCCAACACCCGTACCTACCGGTACGCCGAAGACAGGTTATATGATCGAATCGATGGTGACATCGATCGTGCATAATATCGCCGATGAATTAAAAGGTAATACACCGAATACCACCGCGACATGGAACGCGATCTGTCTTGCGGATATGGGTGATACCGGTGCGGCGTTTGTCGCGATACCTCAGATTCCACCACGGAATGTGGCATGGTTCAAAAAAGGTAAGTGGGTGCATTTAGCAAAAATTGCTTTTGAGAAATATTTCATCAGAAAGATGAAGAAAGGAACTTCAGAGCCGTTGTACGAAAAATACATTCTCAAGCTTTTGGGGATCGAAAAGCTTGAATAATGATGTACTTTCTATAAAAAAGCCCGGATTAACCGGGTTTTTTTATGCTCTGATGATAATCCCTGAATTAGATCTGTACAATAATTTATATTAAACCCTGTTTTTACCGACATCCTGAAGGTTGTACTGTTTTAACTTGCGATAAAGAGTACGCTCACTGATACAGAGTTCTTCAGCAACTCTTGCGCGGTGACCACCGTGCTGATGCAGCAGTGATTCGATATGTGTGGCTTCTACATCGGTTAATGAACGGTTTGTGCTTGGTGTGTTGGATTTCAGGTCGCGAGGATGTTTGCGACGATCGGCGAGCGGGTTGATGTATACGTTGGCAAAACTATTGAGTTGTAACTGTTCGCTGGTTATCAGGCCGCTGCTCGATACAGCTGCAGCTTTCTGTAATATGTTATACAGCTCTCTGATGTTTCCAGGGTAATCATATTGCTGCAGTATTTCTAGTGCATCATCGGAGATACGGTTAACAGAACCATTGTGTGACCTGGTCTTTTCCAGCATCGCCTTGACCAGGGGTGCGATATCTGTTCGCCGCTCACGCAGAGGCGGGATGGTAATCGATATCCCCGCAATACGATAATATAGATCTGCTCTAAAGGTCCCGGTTTCCACCATCTGGCGTAAGTTGTTATGTGTAGCGCAGATAATGCGTACATCGACATGGAGGTCTTCTCGGCCACCTAATCGTCTGTAATAACCTGTTTCCAGTGCGCGTAACAAGCGTCCCTGTAAGGCCAGTGGTACCTCACCGATCTCGTCAAGGAAGAGTGTGCCATGCTCGGCCGACTCGATCAGCCCATGTCTACGGCCAACACAACCAGTGAATGCGCCGCGTTCATGGCCGAATAGCTCGCTCTCAAAAATCCCTTCTGAAATCGAGGTGCAATCAATAGAAATAAAGGGGTGCGCTTTACGCTGTGACTTATTGTGAATGAACTTGGCTGCCAGCTCTTTACCTACACCGCTTTCACCGTTAAGCAATATTGGTACATCTGATGCTGCAGCTCCCGACATTTCTTCGATACAGGCGAGGAAGGCGGGTGAGGTACCAAGCATCCGCTGTTGATCGCAACCCAGTTCGTCAGTTTTCGCGATAGGAAATACAGCTTCACCGAGAAACATTTCACCGTCCGTACCAAAAATCGGTGAGCCTTTAATGCGGACATGCTCTTCTTCATTATTATTATCGTAATGGATATGTAAAACCTGGTGAGGCGCTTTCGTTTCAAATACTTTTTTGTGAGGACAGTCTTCACCGTTGAGGTGGCAGGGAACGTCCGAGTGGTGAGATACCTGGTGACATTTTTGTCCGACAATTTTCTCACGGTCAGTGGCATAGGCGTTGCAGTAGGCCTCGTTGGCGGCAATAATGTTGTAGTCTTTATCGATGACAACAAAGCCATTATCTGTCGCGTCGATAATGCTCTGTAAGCTAATCGGGAAACGGTTTGAGAATGACATATTGCCTCACTATGCTGTCATAATGACATGGAATTTTAAAAGTATAATTTAATTATTAAAATAAATCAATATGTTATGGCGCTGGCGTACTAATATGGAATATGACATGAAAGTGGTCTTTGTCAGGAAAATGCAATAAAGTGTAAAGAGATATTGACAGTCGATGCTGCAATTATTTTATAAATCTATTCAAAGGTCTATTGAATACTTGATGAAATCACGTAATATACGCGCTTTCTCGGATTACGAGATTTAGGAAGGGTGGCTGAGCGGTTGAAAGCACCAGTCTTGAAAACTGGCAAGGGTTTATAGCCCTTCGTGGGTTCAAATCCCACCTCTTCCGCCATACATAAAAAAAGGCTCCCTATCGGGAGCCTTTTTTTATGTTTTTATGAAACTCTTGTTCTTAAGTGACGGGTTCTGAGTAATTGTGTCTCGGGCACGCGACTGCTAGATGGTTGCAGATGACGTCGGTGTTTACTTAGCCTGACCAGTTTACGTCCATCATCTGTCAGGTCATCAAATCTAAAATATCCTGATCTATATGCTTCGAGAACAAGTTCTCTGGCAACTGAATCGGTTGGATCATTTTTCTGATAAGGCAGTTTCTTTAATTTCTCGACTGCTGCCTGAAGCAGGGTTTCGTTGATAACGATAGGGTCTTTAACGTAGCTTCGTAAATGTGCCTTAATTCTAAATTTTTCTAAAACGTCATTTTGCTTCTTGTTTGAATTAAACATAGTTTTCTCCCTCTTATCGTATGACCTAATAATAGCGAGGAGGTTCGAGTGTGAATTGACTAAATACGCCAACGGTTTGACGAAGATCGTACGCGTAAACTGGTTATGAAGATGGCTTGTTTATATACAAGCTATGCCACTTGAATCTCATAAAAATAGCCATATATAACAGGTAATTAACAGATTCAAATGAGATAAATATGAGTGATCTAATACATGTTGTGTGCCCTTCGTGTGATGCCGTAAACCGAATTCCTGCAGATAAGCTCGCTGCGGGCCCTGCTTGCGGTAAGTGCAGAAAAGGCCTGTTCAGCAAACACCCTGTGACACTACATGCTGGTAACTTTCAAAAGCACATAAATCGGAGCGATATACCGATTGTTGTCGATTTCTGGGCGCCCTGGTGCGGTCCATGTAAGATGATGGCACCAGCATTTGAACAGGCCTCGGCGGCGCTGGAGCCATATGTTCGTATGGCTAAACTGAACACAGAGGAAGAGCAGGTGATCGGCGCGAATCTAAATATCCGCAGTATTCCGACGATGGTGATTTTTAAAAATGGAAGAGAAGTAGCGAGGCAGGCTGGAGCAATGAGTGCGTCAGATATACAATCCTGGGTAAGAAATCATATGTAAAAGATGACAATCTTATTAGTATGGTGAATCTTTGGTCATTTTTTTGAAATTTCAGGCAAGTTTTCCGAATAATCATGATTAGATTGTGTATACAAGGATAAATGGAAGTTACTGAATTTTTTGACAAAAACTATTTTTTCGTAGAAACTCCTACAACCTAAACTAAATTGACCTAAAAACAGGATTTACTCGATGGCAGATTTATTCTCAGATGAGTGGGCGCAGGCCTATAAGGACGCATGGAATGCAGATGATGAAATAACCGGCTCTCTAGAGCGTGCGGGTTTTAACTCTGTTGTAGCCTTTGGCTTACCCGAAGATAATGATCCTGCATTTGTCATGTCTATACAAAATGGCATGATTTCGTCAATAAATAACTCTCCACTGGATGACATAAAGTGGGATATCCGTGCAACCAGGGATGACTGGATATCGCTTATCGTAAAGCCACCCGGACTAATGAAATTGGGTATCGCTTATACATCGCGAAAACTACGATTTACTAAAGGTGACTATGCGACGATGATAAAAGACCCTAGCCTGGCAGGTGCTTTTGTAAAGTCATTCGCCCTGATGGGTAAAGTGCTATAACGATTGCAAAGATCAGGGTAACTGCATTTTCTATCTAAAAGGCTGGTTTTATACCGGCCTTTTTTTATTGGGTTTTCGGCTGTTCCTAGGCGAATACTTCAATTTCTTCGTGCCAGGTGGTGGAAGATGGTGAACAATGCGGGCGATTCGTGGTCGGTACATTGTTATCTGAACAATAATTATTTTTTTATCAGGTCCGGTTGATGGCGGTTTTACGTGATTTAGTAGTAATTGGTGGTGGTGCTGGCGGTCTGGTTGTCGCCAGTGTTGCTGCGCAGTTAGGCCTCGATGTTGTTTTGATCAATAAAGAAGAGGCCATGGGAGGCGATTGTCTGCATTATGGTTGTGTGCCTAGTAAGGCATTGCTGAAAAGCGCTTCTGTTGCCCACGTGGTACGAGAGGCCAGTCGGTGGGGCATACATTCCGAACCGCCAGAGATTGATATACAGGCTGTCAACCAGGCAATTAAAAATGCGATAGATACTATACAGGTGCATGATAGTCGTGAGCGATTTGAGGCATTGGGCTGTGAAGTGATAACCGGTGAAGCACGTTTTTGTGGGCATTCACAGGTCGAAGTTGGTGCGGCAAAAATTTCTGCGAAACATTTTGTCGTTGCGACGGGCTCATCAGCATGGATTCCACCTATCAAGGGACTGCATGAGGTGGGGTACCTTAGCAACGAAGATATGTTCAGCCTGCCGACCTTGCCAAACAGTATGATCATTCTGGGTGGTGGACCTGTCGGAGTCGAAATGGCACAGGCTTATTCTCGACTGGGTACGGAGGTTACTATTGTCGAACTGGCAGCGCGCCTGTTACCCAGGATGGATCAAAAGCTATCTGATATATTGGCTGATGTACTGGTGTCAGAGGGTGTTACTCTGGAATTAGACAATGAGGTCATCGCGGTTTCTGAGAGTGATGATGCAGAGCATGTAGTTAAAAAGCAGGTTACTTTAAAAGACGGCAGGTTGCTAAGTGCCGAGGCGCTGCTGGTAGCGATTGGTCGGCGACCTGTCGTTGATTCGTTGAACCTGGCCCAGGCCGGTATCGACTTCACTGCTCACGGAATAAAAGTAAACAGAAAGATGCAGACCAGTAACAGAAAAGTGTTCGCCTGTGGTGATGTCACCGGAGAGATGCCTTTGACGCATGTTGCCGAATTGCAGGCCGGGATCGTGATAGCTAACATGATCTTCAAACTACCAAAAAAGATAAATTATGACGTGATACCTGCTGTGGTATACAGTGAACCAGAAGTCGCCCAGGTCGGTATCAGTGTCGAGCAATGTGATGCGCTTGCAAAAGGAGAAGTTTATCAGTTTGAAGTTGCCCAGCTAGACCGCGCGGTAACGGATAATAATAAAGCGGGCATCGCAAAGATCCTGACTGATAATGGGCGTATTGTTGGCGCACATATCATAGCGCCACACGCTGGCGAGCTTATCCATGAGCTGGCACTGGCGGTTCAGAATCGGATGAAGGTTTCAAAACTAACATCGCTGGTACATGCCTACCCCAGTTATTCGCAACTTAACAAACGCCTTGCGGGGCAGTATTATAAGGACCGCTTGTTCAGTCCATTTACAAAAAAGATGGTGGCCATATTAAACCGAATATTTTAAACCCCTGGTAACTTGCAGCTACTCAACCGGCTGAAGAAAAAACTATGAAAGATACATTTGAGCTATTAATTGAGACCGATTTTCCCCGTATAAAGCGAGCGCATCTTGAAACACTGCAGGTTAACCTGGGGTATCTGTGTAACCAGCAATGTTTACATTGTCATGTCGATGCGAGCCCTCGACGTAAAGAAATCATGACCGCCGAGACAGTATCGGATGTGCTTAATTTTTTAAAGCATAAAGACATCAAGACGCTGGATCTCACTGGTGGTGCACCGGAGATGAATCCTGAATTCTTTTCGCTGGTCAGGCAGGCACGCGATATGGGGATTCATGTTATTGATCGCTGTAACCTGACAGTGTTGTTAGAGCCGGGGTTTGAAGATACGGCCTCGTTTCTGGCTGAACAGAAGGTGGAAGTAGTGGCATCGATGCCTTGTTACCTGGAAGAGAATGTCGATGCTCAACGTGGTAAGGGGGTGTTCGATCAAAGTATTGAAGGGCTGAAATTATTAAATAGCTTTGGCTATGGTACAGATGAGCAGCTGTCGTTAAACCTGGTCTATAACCCGCAGGGTATTGATCTACCGCCAGCGCAGTCTGAACTCGAACACGATTACAAGAAAGAATTGAAGCAGCGGTTCGACATCTCTTTCAACAATTTATTCACTATCACTAATATGCCGATCAAACGCTTTGGCAGTACACTGGTTTCGAAGGGGCTGTTTGAAGAATATATGCAACTACTAAAGTCTTCCTATAGTAAAGATAATCTCTCCGCTGTGATGTGTCGTACGACATTGAGTGTCGACTGGCAGGGGTATGTTTATGATTGTGATTTCAACCAGATGCTGGGTTTGCCAGCAGGTCTGACGGCAGCAGAGGTGCCAGCCGAGCCGTCTGAAAAAAGACATATCAATGATCTCTTACAGAGTGAACTGCAAGGTGGTGATATCGCGATTATGGATCATTGTTATGGCTGTACCGCTGGCAACGGGAGCAGTTGTGGCGGTGCATTGATATAACACTCAAAGTAATCGCAGTGAAACTATCGGTCGTCGTTCCAGTGCTCAACGAAGAGGTGAACCTGTCTCGTATCACCAGTAGCTTGCGCTCGGTTATCGAACAGGGGCATGAGGTCATTATCGCCGACGGTGGCAGTACTGATAACACGCTCACCATTGCCTATGAGATTACCGATACGGTAATCATCTCAAAAAAAGGTCGTGCACTTCAGATGAACAGTGGCGCTTCGATCGCTTCTGGCAAGGTCGTGTTGTTTTTACATGCCGATACTCTCCTGCCCGAGAATGTGGCTGAGATAATCTCAGCTGCATGTGTCGGTGAAAACTTCTGGGGACGGTTTGATGTTCGCCTGTCAAATAATAAATATGTGTACCGCCTGATCGAGTGCATGATGAATATGCGCTCCAGTCTCACATCCATCGTTACTGGTGACCAGGCAATATTTATAGAGAAGAGCCTGTTTGATCGGATTGGAGGTTTCCCCGAGATCGCCCTGATGGAGGATATAGAGATCAGTAGGCGGCTGAAGAAAATATCTAAACCCGTTCGCCTGAAAAGCAGGGTGGTTACATCGAGTCGACGTTGGGAGAGGAACGGGGTTTTCGCGACAGTCTTTCTGATGTGGAAATTACGATTATATTATTTCTTTGGTGTCTCACCCGAAAAATTAAACCAGATGTATTGATATGCTGTATCAGGACGTGGTTGTTCTTTTGTTTGCGAAAGCACCGGTTGAAGGCGAAGTTAATACCCGCCTGATCCCGGATATCGGTATCAAGGCAGCGACAGAGCTACAGCATGATCTGATACATGACCGGCTGTCTATGTTAACCAGTGCCGGGTTATTTGATGTGCGCCTCATGTGTGCTCCAGATCAGAACAGTGAGTATTTTAAACAGTGTGCTAAACAATACCCGGTTACCCTGTTCAGCCAGGCCGGAAGTGACCTTGGGGAGCGGATATATGCGGGTATCAGTCACGCACTGAATGATTATAAATATTGCATCGTCATAGGGACAGATGCGCCATCATTGGATATTGATGTGCTCGACCGGGTGGCAGGAAGATTACAGGCAGGTGCCGAGGTAGTCGTTGTTCCGGCTGAAGATGGCGGATACGTATTGATAGCGATGCAACAGGCATACGCGTTCCTGTTTCAGGATATCAGCTGGGGTAGTGCCGAGGTAATGCAGCAGACAAGAAACAAGCTCGATCAAGAAAATGTCGCATTCGAAGAACTGCCTGAATGCTGGGACGTAGACAGACTTGAGGACTATCAGCGATACCTTGAACTTTCTAAAAAGAATTGATTGTTGATGAAAACAGTAGCTATCAAGAAACGCCAGGGCGAATCGTTACGATATCAGTGAAAATATCTGAGAAGGACTCTGGATGCTATGATCTGCCTGCCAGTCTTCAGTGTTCTCCGAGCCTGCGATATAACCATATT
>CBDUKK010000015.1:0-13041 GCA_965367795.1 uncultured Gammaproteobacteria bacterium | reverse complement strand
TCGACTCCCCACTGATCGAATGAATTGATGTTCCAGATGATGCCCTGAACAAAGATCTTATGCTCATACAGTGCTATCAGTGAACCCAGTGTCGCAGGGCTCAGGCTATTGAACACGAAAGTACTGGTTGGCCGGTTACCGGTGAATATCTTATTTGGCAGCAGTGCTTTGATCGCATCCTCAGCCATTCCCGTTGCCTTCAGTTCAGCATAGGCTTCCTGTTCTGTCCTGCCCTTCATCAATGCTTCGGCCTGGGCAAAAACGTTAGACATCAGTGCCCTGTGATGCCTGGCGATACATTTGATATTCGACACCGGTGCCAGGATGTCTGCCGGTACCAGTTTTGTACCCTGGTGCAGCAATTGGAAGAAAGCATGTTGACCGGCTATACCGATCTCGCCGAACAACACCGGTCCCGTGGTGTAATCGACCACCTCACCCTGACGGTCTACACTCTTGCCGTTGCTTTCCATGTCTGCCTGCTGCATGTAAGCAGGAAACTTATGCAGGTGCTGATCATAAGGCAGCACGGCCGTTGCCTGTGCGCCGAAAAAGTTGTTATACCAGATGCCAAGCATCGCCATGGTGATCGGGATATTCTCATGTAACGGCGCGCTTTTAAAATGCTGGTCGGCTTCATAAGCACCCTGTAGAAGTTCATCAAAATTTTCCTGGCCGATAGCGATGACGATGGGCAGACTGATCGCTGACCACAGTGAATAGCGCCCGCCGACCCAGTCCCACATCTGAAAAACATTTTTCTCATCGATACCAAATGCCTTGGCCGCTTCGACATTCGAACTGACCGCAGAAAAATGCTTGTCGATCTGGCTGTCATTTCCAACCGCATTGATGTGCCATTCCCGTGCAGTATCGGCATTGACCATGGTGTCCTGCGTGGTAAAACTTTTCGATGCGATGATAAAAAAGGTCGTGCCCGGGTTCAGTTTCTCCAGGGTATCATTGATATGGTTCTCATCGATGTTTGACACATAGTGAATATTTAGATCATGTAACGAGTACGGCCTCAATGCCTCGGTGACCATGAGTGGTCCGAGATTAGATCCGCCTATGCCGATATTTACCACATCCGTGATCGGCTGGTTATGGTAACCCCGCCATGACCGTGTGCGGATCGCTTCTGCAAGGTTTTTCACGCGCTCCTGTTCGGCTCGTACAGCGGGCATCACGTCTTCGCCATCGACCATGACTGCCTGTCCGCTTTTATTTCTTAATGCCGTGTGTAATACAGCCCTGTTTTCGGTCTGGTTTATCGGCTCACCGTCGAACATCCGTTCGATCCAGCGACCGATATCACATTCATCAGCGAGATGATAAAGTTGTTCCATGGTCTCGCTATTGATAATGTTTTTTGAATAGTCGTACAGGATATCGTTTAATTTGAGAGAGAATTTTTCGAATCGCTCAGGATCCGCAGCGAACATGTCGCGCATGTGTGACTGGCTTATCTCCGCGTGGTGTTTTTCCAGGTTCTTCCAGGTAGTCGATTGCGTTAGTTTTGACATAGTTGATTCGGTGATATATTAGTTTCAATTGATCATTTTGATTGAGATGCAACAGGTTTGATGCAAGCTGCGGTATCGTGGTCTAATATTACCAGACATTGAGAGAATCGTATCAGTTTGTCGCGCGCCACAGGCTCTGTCATTGACCTGCGTCAACATCGCTCTGCCTAATATGGTTAACATCATCACTATAATTCTGTGATGTAAAAAAACACCCCTGAGAGGAACAATAAATGACAGCGACGGCCACGACCAATTCTTACGTATTTTCATTTAAAGACGGTGACGGCAAGAACAAAAAGCTGCTGGGAGGAAAAGGTGCCAACCTCTGCGAGATGACCCAGATCGGTATCAATGTGCCCCCTGGTTTCGTCATCAGCACTGAAGCCTGCCTGAGTTACCTGGAAACCGAAAAACGTGAACTGCCCGCTGACCTGATGGAACAGGTACGTGAACAGGTCAAGATACTGGAACAAGATACCGGCAGAGGTTTTGGCGATGCTGACAATATGCTGCTGCTGTCAGTGCGTTCCGGTTCAGCGCTGTCTATGCCCGGCATGATGGATACCATCCTAAACCTCGGCTTAAATTCGCAAACCCTGCCCGGCCTGATCAAACAGACCGGTAACGAACGTTTTGCCTGGGATGCCTATCGCCGTTTCATCCAGCTGTTCGGCAAAGTCGCTCTCGGTATCGCCGATGAAGAATTCGACAAACCGTTCGATGCCATCAAAAAG
This sequence comes from uncultured Gammaproteobacteria bacterium, assembly GCA_965367795.1. Classification (GTDB taxonomy): domain Bacteria; phylum Pseudomonadota; class Gammaproteobacteria; order SZUA-229; family SZUA-229. Next base: position 10,778 of record CBDUKK010000015.1, on the reverse strand, counting down.
CGCGAGGGGATCACCGAGGACACCGATCTGACTGCTGATAACTGTCGTGAGATAAGTGATGTTTTTCTCGACGTGGTGCATGGTGAAACCGGCAAACCATTTCCCGAAGATGTCTATGAGCAGCTGCAGCTTTCCATCAAGGCTGTATTCAATTCATGGACGGGGAAACGTGCCATCGATTATCGCCGCGAATTCAAGATCACCCCGGATATGGCCAATGGTACTGCAGTAAATATCCAGACCATGGTGTTCGGCAATATGGGTGATAACTGCGCCACCGGCGTTGGTTTTACCCGTAACCCCGGCACCGGTGAAAACGTCATGTTTGGCGAGTTCCTGATCAATGCCCAGGGTGAAGATGTGGTCGCCGGTATCCGTACCCCCAAGCCGGTGCACGAGCTGGCCGATGAGATGCCACAGATGTACAAAGAGCTGGTGGCCCTGCGCGACCGCCTGGAAGATCATTATAAAGAAGTACAGGATTACGAGTACACCATCGAAAATGGCGTGCTCTACTGTCTGCAGACCCGTGATGGCAAGATGAACGCAACCGCCCGTGTTCGCACTTCGCTGGAGATGAGCAAAGAAGGCCTGATCACACGCGACCGGGCATTATTACGCATCAATCCCGAGGAGCTGGAACAGCTGCTGCACCCGCGTCTGGATCCTGATTCAAAACAGATGCCGATCGCCCATGGTCTGCCCGCTTCTCCGGGCGCTGCTTCTGGGCACATCGTTTTCGATGCCGACAGTGCTGAGCTGGCGCGCGATGAAGGTGAAAAAGTAATCCTGGTCCGTGAAGAGACCAAACCGGAAGACATCCATGGCTTTTTTGCCGCGGAGGGTGTACTGACCAGCCGCGGTGGTAAAACGTCGCATGCTGCAGTGGTCGCACGTGGCATGGGTAAACCCTGTGTGGCCGGTGCTGAAGGCATCGAGGTCGACGTCGAAAAACACATCGCAAAAGTTGGCGATACGGTGCTGCATGAGGGTGACGTCATCACTATCGATGGTGCTAACGGCAATGTTTATCTCGGTGAGATAGACACCGTACCTCCGACCTTTTCCGATGAACTGCGCACCCTGCTGGGCTGGGCCGATGAGATTGCCGAACTAAAGATCATGTGCAATGCGGACACCATCGAAGCCGCCACCCAGGCTTCCGATTATGGCGCCATGGGCATCGGATTGTGTCGCACAGAACGCATGTTTAACGCCCAGGACCGCCTGCCGCTGGTGATCGACATGATCCTGGCAAAAGACAAAACGGCCCGCCAGGAAGCACTCGATGTGTTACGTCCTATCCAGCGCGGCGATTTCAAAGACCTGTTCAAAGTCATGGCACCCCGGCCAGTGACCATACGACTGCTTGATCCCCCTATCCACGAATTCCTGCCGAATGAAAAACAGCTGGAACAGGAGATCGAACATCTCACTTCACTGAGAGATACGGTCAATGGCGTCAATGACCTGATGAACACCATGCACCTGCTGAAACGCAAGGCAGATGTCAAAGCGCTGCCCAAACCTTTTGCCCCCGGCGGCCGCGAACTGGTGGAGTCCGCCATCGCTAAAAAACAGCAGATGCTGTTGAAAGTGCGCGAGCTGTTCGAGGTCAACCCGATGTTAGGTCATCGCGGTGTGCGTCTCGGTATAACCTATCCCGAGATCTACGAGATGCAGGTACGGGCGATTCTCGAAGCGGCTGCTGAATGCAACAAGGAAGGTTTTGATGTATGCCCTGAAATCATGGTACCGCAGGTCTGTACCGGTAAGGAACTGTCATGGGTCAGGGACATCGTCGACAAGGTTCACACAGAAGTTCAGCAACAATATGATATCAAACTGAAGTTTAAATTCGGCTCCATGATAGAAGTCGTTCGTGCCTGCATGCGTGCTGGTCGACTGGCCGAGATTGCCGAGTTTTTCTCTTTTGGTACCAACGACCTGACACAGTCAAGTTTCTCGTTCTCTCGCGAAGATGCCGAGAACAAGTTCCTGCCACTGTATGAAGAGAACAACATCCTGCAGGACAATCCGTTTGAAACACTCGATGTGAAAGGCGTCGGAAGATTGATGGAGATCACGGTGCAGTGGGGACGCAAGACCAACCCTGACCTGAAAGTCGGTATCTGCGGCGAACAGGGCGGCCACCCAGAGTCTATCCGGTTCTGTAACTGCGTCGGTCTGAATTACGTTTCCTGTTCGGCACCACGCGTACCTATCGCCAGGCTGGCAGCTGCACAGGCCAAGCTGACAGAGCATGAATATTCCATTGAGTAGCAAATTTTAAGGCAAAATATAGATGATTAATTATTTTATTTATCAATACATTATATTAATATCTTGATATTTTACTTTACATTAAACTTGCTTGACCATCACGAGCGCAGCGCTATGTTTTTCAGCCAAAGCGCTGCGCTTGTCGTTGATGAAACCGCTGAGAGCAGCAGTGCGAGTTACTCCGTAACGAAACGTTTAAGCATAATATTTGGCTACCTCACCCTTTGTAAAAGAGATTAATCGGAAGCAAAAACCATGAACAAAGTCGAAAGTCTAGAAAGTACTCAGGTCGAAGCCACGGCAGACTCCGGGAAAAAACCAGCGGCCCCGGAGAAAAAAAAATCGAAAAAGACCTGTAAGTACCCGGGCATCGAAACAGTCATTCATGGCAATGGCGCGGTCGCCCATGTCATGGGTCATGTCTGCGGCGGTGTCATCGGATACCCGATCACCCCTTCCACCGAGATCTCCGAGATGTTCGAGGCCTATCGTGCCAAGGGCGGTGTCAACGTATGGGGCAAACATCCTTTCTTCTTTGAACCGGAAGGTGAACACTCCGCCCAGAGTGGAGCCATGGGTGCAACCCTGACCGGTGCTCGCTTTATCTCCAATGCTTCTTCCAGCCAGGGCATCCTCTATGGCCTCGAATCTCATTACGTCACCGTCGGCAAAAAGGTTGGCGGTTTCGTGTTACAGGTTGCGGCGCGTGCGGTATCAAAACACTCGCTGAACGTGATGGCCGGGCATGACGATGTCTATGCCCTTCTGCCTTCTGGCTACACTATTCTTTTTGGCAGCAATCCTCAGGAAGCTGCTGATCTGGCAGCCATTTCCTACCGGGTCAGTTCACTATCGATGATACCTGTGGCCAATGCGATGGACGGTTTTGCTACCAGCCATATGCAGTGTGAAACGCTGCTGCCAGAACCGGCGCTGCTAAAAGAATTTCTCGGTGATCCAGCAGGACGCATCAAATCGCCCACTGTTGCGCAGGAGATGCTTTACGGCGCCAAAGGCCGGGTTTTTCAATTACAGCAATATCTCGACAGGCATAATGGCGATATACAACCCGATAAACTGGCTGCACTTCTTGCTTTCCTCGACAGCCATGCCGATGAGGTCGAGACCGATAACACTGGCGCCCTGCTGCCAGACACCATGTCCTGGCTACCTGAAGAGCTGCATGGGCAGTGGCAGCGGCAGTGGGTCAATGCTTTCGAGAAAGGCACCAGGCAACTGGTTCCTGCCATGGTCGATGTCAACAACCCCGGTCTCACCGGCGGTGTACAGAACCAGCCTGATTTCCAGGGCGGCCTGGTAGACCATAAGACTCACTTCGCCAATGAGATTCCGCACTTCGTCAGGCAGGCGATGGATGAATACGGCGAACTTACCGGCCGACACTACGACCCGGTACAGACCTATATGACCGATGATGCCGAGCATGTCATCGTCGGCCTTGGCTCGGTGACAGATGATGCCGAAGCGGTTACTACTTATCTGCGCGGCCTGGGCAAGAAAGTCGGTGTAGTTTCGATCAAGCTGCTACAGCCTTTTCCAGAAGGTGAACTCGTTGCCGCACTGGAGGGTAAAAAAGCTGTTACGATTCTGGAACGTTCAGAGGTCACCTCGCTCACCAACCTGGTGACCCAGTCATTGTTCAAAGCACGAGAGAATAACGACCTGATCCGCCACCAGGGTATCCCACCTATCGACAGCCTGCCCAAGATCAGTACCGGTATCTTCGGTATCGGTGGCCATGACCTGCAACCGCGCCACCTGATCGCCGCCTACAGGAACATGGAGAGCACACTCAACGTGCCTTTCTTCTATCTCGGTTCTCAGTTCTTTGAGAAAAACCCGACACCACGTAATGCCGAGTTACAGAACCGACTGAAACAGGCGTACCCGGAAACAGAATTCATGGCATTAGATACCAGGGAAAATCCGTCGCTGCTGCCTGATGACGCTTTTCGTATCCGTTTCCATTCTGTCGGCGGTTATGGCACCATCGCCAGCGGTAAACTGCTCACCGATATCCTCGCCGGTGTCATGCAGATGCACTCAAAATCCGCACCGAAGTATGGTTCTGAAAAGAGCGGCGCACCGACGAATTTCTACATCTCGTTAAGTCCTGAGCCGATCAAGATTACCAATGCGGAACTGGAAGATGTCGAGATCGTCATCTCTCCTGATCACAAGGTATTCAGTCATACCAATCCACTGTTAGGGCTGGTAGAAAGTGGTACCCTGATCATGCAGTCACATCACACGCCGCTGGAAGTTTGGAAAGAGCTGCCGGCTTTTGCACGCAAGACTATCCGTGAAAAAAATATCAACTTCTACGTGATCGATGCCTTCGGTGTTGCCAAGAAACATGCACCGGTACCTGAGCTGGAGATCCGCATGATGGGCATCGCATTCATCGGTGCGATATGCGGCCATGTCGACCGCATCTCTGCAGGAAAATCGGAAGATTCGATCCTCGAAAAAGTCGAACAGCAGGTAACCAAAAAATTCGGCGCCAAAGGTACAGCCGTCGTCGAAGGTAACATGAAGGTCGTAAGAGAAGGATTACTCGCGACAAATAAAATCGATTACAACACAGCAGAGTTCAGTGAAGCTGAGAAACTCGCGGTAGTCGTCAGCGGTCCCGAGCAGAACAAGCCGGGCGTCGAAGTCTCCGCTGCGATGTCCAGGGCAAAAGGTAGCACGGTATCAAACGGCATTTTTGACAAGACATATTATGATGACACCCTGGCCGATCGCATCAAGGACGGCAGTATCGGGGAAGCACCTGTCATCCCGGGCACCGGCCTGTTCATGCCGGTAGCAACGGCAGCCTGGAAGGATAAAGGCATGTTCCGTCTGGACGTACCAAAATATATCGCACATCTGTGTACCGGCTGTATGGAGTGTGCCGTGGTCTGCCCCGACGCGGCCATTCCCAACACGGTCCACGATATCCATGACCTGCTGCTGACAGCTATCGGCAAACTGGATATTACCGAACAGCACAAATCGCAGATGTCGAGCCAGGTGTTCCCACTGACCAAGGCGGTCAGGGACACTTACCGTAACCTGATCGGAAAAGATGAGAGCACATTCAGCGACATCGTAAAACGTTCTCTGGCCAGCCTGGACACCGCCTCGATATCATCATGGGCCAGCCTGCAGCGGGATTTTGATAAGATGATCGACGTCCTCGAAGGCTTCCCGGTGGCAAGGACCCGTCCCTTCTTCGACGCGATGGAGAAAAACGAACCTGGCTCTGGCGGCCTCTATTCGGTCAATATAGACCCGTGGAAATGCACCGGCTGCCTGGAATGTGTCGATGTCTGCGGCCCGGGAGCACTGGCTGCAGATAAGCAGAGCAGTCTGCTGCAGTCGCGGATGAGTCAGAACTTCGAGTTTCTCAGCAAGCTGCCAAATACTCCGGCGCGCTTTACCGAAAGTGCCATCCAGCCCGGAGGCGAAAGCAAACGACTGATCCTCGATCACGATAATTACTACGCCATGACCGGTGGTCATGGTGCCTGTCGCGGCTGTGGTGAAGTGACAGCCATCCGTATGCTCACCGCCACTAACAGGGCGATACACGAGAAAAAACGTAAAACACATATCCATGAACTGGAAGCATTGATCGCAAACCTTAAAGCCAAGCTCGACAATATACCGACGGATGAAAATGACCCGGATCGCGTACAGCGCATGCAGAAAACGATCGTGGTCCTTGAGAAGCGTCTCTACCTGTTCGAAAGCGGCCCCACCGGGAACGGCCCATCCTTTGCTACCTTCGCCAATGCCACAGGTTGCAGCAGTGTGTATGCCTCAACCTTCCCGGCAAACCCATATAAAGACCCATGGGTGAACAGCCTGTTCCAGGATACGCCGGCAGTCGCAAAAGGCATCTTTGAAGGTATATGCGCGACCGCAGTCGATGACTTCACTGCCATGCGCACCGCTAAACTTGACCTGGAAGATCTTTACGATCCCGAAGTCCATGATACGCTTTTCAAATGCTTTAACTGGCACCACTTTACAGAAGATGAGTTCTCCATGCTGCCTGCTGTCATCAGCATGGGTGGCGACGGTGCAACATATGACATCGGTTTCGGTGCCCTGTCTCGCCTGCTGGTCTCTGAAACCCCGATAAAAGTCGTGGTACTCAACACCGGTGCCTATTCAAATACCGGCGGCCAGACCTCGACGGCCAGCTATACGGCCCAGGATTCAGACCTGACCCGTTTCGGTGTCGCTCACAGGGGTAAACATGAAGACCGTAAAGAACTCGGGCTGATCGCCGCTTTCCATCCGAAAGTCCTGGTGATCCAGACCAATGCGGCACTGCAGAGCCATTTCATGAAAAATGTCATGGATTTTCTTACCTATAACGAGTCACCGGCGGTGTTCGACACCTATACCACCTGTCAACCGGAACACGGCATCGCCGATGATGCCGGCAGCCGTCATGCCATACTCGCCGTCGAAAGCCGCATGAGCCCGGTCTTCGTTCATGACCCGCGCCGCGGCGATACCCTAGCCGAACGTTTTTCATTAGAAGGCAATCCGGATATAGGCAAAGACTGGACCACGACGACGCTGGAATACATCGATGACGAAGGTGATGCCCAGCTAATGGAGATACCCTTCACCGCGGCCGATTTTGCTCAGCTGGAAGGCCGCTTCAAAAAACATTTCCACCCTGTCACCCAGGATGATGATCCGCTGCCGATCGCTGAATACATCGATCTCAGTGAGAATGATCGTTATGGCAAGGTACCCTTTATCTGGTCGACGACTGCCGAAGGCAAGCTGATCAAACTCACCATGTCTACGGCGATGGTCGAGCTGACCGTCGAACGCCGCAGGAACTGGCGCATGCTGGAATACCTCGGCGGCCTGCACATCGAACACATGCAGGCGGAGCATCGTCAGCAGCTTGATAGCTGGCAGCAGAAGTACCAGCAGTCGAGTGTTGCACGTGAAGCGTCTATCGATTCGATCGCAAGGGGAATGGCCGAGCTGGCCAGTATCTCAGGTGCGCCGACGGCAGCTGTCGAAAAGCTTATCCCGGTATCTGTCGAAGCAGCATCAACGAATACAGATCAGGCCACAAGCACCGCTGCCGTGACCGGCGACCTGGTCGAGATCGCCGAGGCTGACATGGCCAAATGCACTAACTGCAAGACCTGTTACCAGGACCTGGGCGAGCTGTTCGAGAAAACCAAGATCATGGTCGACGGTTCACCCAAAGAGGTCAGCCGGGTGATACCGGGCATCTTTGAAAGCATCGAGATAACACCGGACCTGGTGCAGCGTGCATCCAGGGTCGCGGATGAATGTGATGTTGAGATCATCCGCTTTAATGCTCCAGCACATGCACCGGCTTAAGTGAGGCTCACCATGTCACAACGTAATGAAGAACAGACCAACAGCCATGAAAACTATAACGCGCAGGATATCGAGCGTTACCTGCAGGCTAATCTCGAGATCGAAAACAACCGGCATCATATAGAGAGCAACGAGGAAAAAATCGCTGAACTGGAGCAGAGTGAAGCGGTTGATCTGTTCCAGAAACAGGTCGGGCTGCTGCAGAAGCACCTGGTCAGTGATCCGAAGTTCTTTCAGCAGATATTCATCAATGATGGCAGCAACGCCATCACCTGGGAATTTCAGCAGGATGAGCTCAGTGAAAAATTCACCCATACCTTCTGGAACCTGCTGCTGAAAAATGATGACTTCAGCAGCCTGCTGCTGCGTTTCATCTGGAACCTGCCGCTAAAACAGAAACGTAAGTTCATCCGTGCCATCGACAGGCACCTGTCTGCGCGTTACCCCATGTTCAAAGGACTTGCCGAAGGCTGGCCGGGAGAGAACAACATCCCCCCCTATGTTCGTCCGCCCGCAGAACGCAACCAGGACTTCGACCTGGTCAACCAGGGTTACATCGGCTACATGGGCCTGGGGTACAGCTTCCGCGAAGTCGAGATGCTGGTCTGGCTGGAAGTGCTGCGCGACAAACAGTGCGACGACAGACCCTGTGAGATCGGCATCCCTGATGAAGATAACAGTGAAGCGGAAGCCAGCGGTGGCTGCCCGGTGAAGATACATATTCCCGAGATGCTGCACCTGGTCGGTGAAGGTAAATTCAGGCAGGCATTTGACCTGATCAAGGAATCCAATCCGCTGCCTAATGTTACGGGAAGAGTCTGCCCCCAGGAGATACAGTGCCAGGGCGTCTGCACCCTGACTCAACGACCGATCGAGATCGGACAGGTCGAGTGGTACCTGCCGCAGAGTGAAAAAGTACTGCACCCGGATGCCAATTACAGGATAGAAGGTTTTGAAAATCCATGGGCAAAAGCTGAGAAGCCCCCCATTGCCATCGTTGGTTCCGGCCCTGCCGGAATGATCAACGCCTACCTGCTGGCAAAAGAAGGCTACCCGGTCACTGTCTTCGAAGCATTCCATGAGCTCGGCGGTGTACTGCGATACGGCATCCCCGAATTCCGTCTGCCTAACGAACTGATCGATGATGTCGAGAAAAAGATAACCGCCCTCGGCGGCAAATTTGTCACCAACTTTATCGTCGGTAAAACCACGACACTCGAAGCCTTGAAACGTGCAGGCTTCTGGAAGATATTCATCGGTACCGGTGCCGGCCTGCCCCGCTTCATGAACGTGCCGGGCGAACACATGAACGGCATCCTTTCAGCCAACGAGTTCCTTACCCGGGTCAACCTGATGAAGGCGCACCTCGATGATTACGAAACGCCGCTGCCAAAAGTCAGAGGCAAACAGGTCATCGTCATCGGCGGCGGCAATACCGCGATGGATGCAGCGCGAACTGCACGCCGGCTTGGCGGCAACGTCACCATCGTCTATCGCCGCACCCAGGACGAGATGCCGGTGCGTGTCGAAGAACTGCACCATGCCACCGAAGAAGATATCAACCTGAAGGTGCTGCGCGCACCACGCGAGTTCATCGGCAGCGACAAGACCCATTTCGTTACCCATACCATACTCGATGTCATGCAACTGGGTGAGCCGGACGCCTCTGGACGCCGTCGCCCGGTCGTCACCGGCGAGACCGAGGAGATGAAAGTTGACCTCGTCATCATGGCGCTGGGGAATGCATCTAACCCTATCGTCAAAGACGCTGAGCCAGAACTCAAGACCAGCAAATGGGGAACCATCGAGGTGCGCCCCGGTTCCCAGGAAACCTCGATGGATAACGTCTTTACCGGCGGTGATGCTAACCGCGGCGGTTCCACCGCCATCAAGGCGGCTGGTGACGGCATGCAGGCAGCAAAGCAGATAGCCGGCGTACCGCCATTCTCTGCCGGCGAGATCAAGTCACTGGTCGCGACCGCCGAAGCTTATACCAGGAAAGGTCAGGCACCGCAGAGGATCCTGCAGAGGATTGATCTGGCAGAGGCGGTCGTCGAACTCGTCGTCTACTCGCCGCTGATCGCAAAAGCCGCCCGTGCCGGACAGTTCATCCGCGTACTGCCCTGGGAAAAAGGTGAACTGGTACCTATGACCCTGGCAGACTGGGATGTGAAAAATGGCACCATCACCCTGGTCGTCCAGGGACTGGGAAGCAGCTCGATGAAGATCAACCAGATGCAGGTGGGTGATGCCTTTACCGGTATCGCCGGTCCGCTCGGGCTACCCAGCAAACTGCACCGTTATGAGAATGGCGAAACCGTGGTATTCACTGCGGGCGGTGTCGGCCTGCCGCCGGTCTACCCGATCATGCGAGAGCATCTGCGCATGGGTAACCATGTCACCCTGATCTCGGGATTCCGTAACCGGGACATGATGTTCTGGGACCAGCCCGACAGACGTATCGGTTTACTGCAGGCTGAGTATCCTGATCTGCTCGACGTGATCTATACCACCAATGATGGTAGTTTCGGCATCAAGGATTTTGTTACCGGTCCATTAAAAGAGATGCTCGATAAGATGCAGAACGGCAGCGGTCGTGGCGTGGCCGAAGTCGTTACCATCGGTCCGCCGATGATGATGCGCGCAGTCAGCGACCTGACCAAACCTTACGGTGTAAAAACGGTAGCCAGCCTTAACTCTATCATGGTAGATGCTACCGGTATGTGCGGCGCCTGCATGGTGCCGGTAAACATCGATGGCAAGATGGTACGTAAACATGCCTGTATCGATGGCCCGGAACTCGACTCGCACATCATCGACTGGGACAAGTTCCTGCCCAGGTTCCTGCAGTTCAGGGAACAGGAAGAGAACAACAAACAACGGCATGGCTTCAGCTGAGGCGAAGTGTTACACGTCAACAGATCATACAGCTATCTGAGCGTTTAACAGTGTAAAACTCACTTTCAGTTTTTGACATAAGACAAGTTATGCCCTCGGCGATAGTTTACAATTGAGCAGAATTTTTTATTTACAGGGCATCAAAACGGGGAACCTTCATGGCAACAACGAAGAAGAAAGCAGTCAAGAAAAAAGTAGTTAAG
>CBDUKK010000014.1:0-13876 GCA_965367795.1 uncultured Gammaproteobacteria bacterium | reverse complement strand
AGTTTGAAAGACCTTAGTAAAGCACTCGCCGAGAGAAAACAGCAGTTTCGTTATCGTGCTCGCCGCATAACAAAAAGTCCGCAGCAGGTAGAGATGACCATCGATGACAGAAGGGTCATCAGCTTCTGCAGCAATGATTACCTGGGCCTGGCAAACCACCCGCAGGTGAAACAGGCGGTGGTAGACGCTGTCGAACGCTATGGTGTCGGCAGCGGCGCCGCGCACCTGGTTAACGGCCACAGCATGGCACATCATCAGCTGGAAGAAGAACTGGCAGAGTTTTGCGGTTACCCGCGCGCCATCCTGTTCTCTACCGGCTACATGGCAAACCTTGGCCTGTGCCAGGCACTGATCGATAAAAACGATCAGGTTTTTGAAGACCGTCTAAACCATGCCTCGCTTATCGACGGCGGCCTGATCAGCGGTGCGCGCCTGCAGCGATACCTGCACAACGACGTATCCAGCCTGCAAAAAAAACTAGCCCGTCAGGCAGATGATAAAACTGAAAGATTAGTTCTGACCGATGGCGTTTTCAGCATGGATGGTGATATCGCGAGACTGCCGGAACTGTCTGCATTGTGTAAAGAGTCTGGCAGCTGGCTGATGGTAGATGATGCACACGGCTTCGGCACCATGGGTGAGACCGGCAAAGGCTGCTTACAGTATTTTTCTCTAACCGCCGATGACGTACCGGTGTATATGGCCACTCTGGGCAAAGCGATGGGAACGGCCGGTGCGTTTATCGCAGGTAGCGAGGAACTGATCGAAACCATCATCCAGCAGGCACGCACCTATATCTATACCACGGCTATGCCAGCAGCCATAGCAGAAGCCACGCGTTGCAGTCTGAATATCATCCAGACAGAAACACAACACCTGCAGATGCTCAACGACAACATCGCCTATTTTAAAACCTGTTGCGGCGACACCGGACTGGATATCGAAAATAGCCAGACGGCGATACAGCCACTACTCATCGGTGACGACCAGAAAGCGATTAATCTAAGTCAGGCATTGTTTGAAAAAGGCTTTCTGGTAACGGCCATCCGACCACCGACGGTACCGCAAGGTACTTCGCGGCTGAGGATCACTCTGTCCGCGAAGCATGAGCAAGACCACATCGATCAGTTGATCGAAACTCTCTGCCAGCTGGTCAATCAGCCACAGTAAAGCAACTACTTGCCTATGATGTAACGCTCATCATCGAAGGTGACAACCCACTCCGGCCTATACACAACGAAGATACTGATCAGCATGCCGGTAATAAACATCTCTGGGAACATAAACATCGGCGTGTATAGCAGTGACTCTTCGATCAGCTTGGCCAGCGGATAGGCGTCGATCAGTGTGAGCAATACGATCGAAGCCAGGCGGCTTGCAGCAACAGCGATGCCAGCACCAAAAAATGCCGCAATAAAAATATAGATAAAAAAATTATCCGGTAACAACTTCTGCGATAGCCGTAATACGCCATAGCTGGTCATCACCGGAATGATGATACTCAAAACACCATTAGCACCCAGGCTGATAAGCTCATTATGCTGCAGCAGCACGGAGGCGAGCATGATGATACTGAGACCGAATATCGCCAACGGCCAGCCAAACATCAGGGTAAACAGGGTCGCGCCGAGATGATGAAAACCGAGGCCCGGCGAAATGCCCGCTTTTACCCCCCACAATAAAAACAGCAGGACCATCGCACCGAAGTACACATGCTGGCCGGAAACGTTCTCAAGAAATTTTTTAAATGGTGTTTTCGATGCTGCATATAACAGGATCGATAAGAACAATGCATTCAGCAGCCACAACACGGCGGTCGGTATCAATGCCGCGGGAATATGCAGGCCGATTAACCAGTTTGTTTCTATCGTCATCTATCTGACCAATGTGTATTAACTATAGAGTGAAGAGGCGCAGGCATAAGACCACAAATATCTCATCGTTAGTCAGCATCTATCTATGATATATATCATATGAGCGAAAAAAAAGCCGGCTCAACGAGCCGGCTTTTTTCTGAACAGATCAAAACAACTTATTTAGCTGCTTCGCGTTCCTTTACTTCTTTGATCACGTCTTCGGAAACGTTCCTGGGCGCTGCCACATAGTGCAGGAATTCCATAGAGAACTGACCGCGACCCGATGTCATGGTACGCAGTGAACCGATGTAACCAAACATCTCACTCAGTGGGCATTCCGCCTTGATGCGTACACCTGTAGGGCCTGCTTCCTGCGACTTGATCATGCCGCGGCGACGATTGAGGTCACCGATAACATCACCGACGTGGTCTTCAGGTGTAAATACGTCAACCTTCATGATCGGCTCCATCAGCTGAGGGCCTGCTTTTGGCATAGACTGACGATATGCTGCTTTCGCTGCAAGTTCGAATGCGACGGCAGATGAATCCACTGCATGGAACTGACCATCGACCAGCGTTACTTTCCAGTCAAGACAAGGGAAGCCAGCCAGCACACCGTTATCAGACATTCCCTGGAAACCCTTTTCGATGGCAGGCCAGAATTCACGTGGCACATTACCACCGGTAACCACTGATTCGAACTGGTAACCACTGCCCGGCTCACCTGGCTCGATGATGTAATCGATCTTACCAAACTGGCCGGAACCACCCGATTGCTTCTTGTGCGTGTATGAATCTTCGATACGCTTGGTGATGGTCTCACGGTAAGCCACCTGTGGTTTACCGATAGTCGCATCGATACCATGGGTACGTTTCAGGATATCGACCTTGATATCGAGGTGTAATTCACCCATACCTTTGAGGATAGTCTCACCAGAATCTTCATCAGTCTCTACACGGAACGATGGATCTTCTTTGATCATCTTGCCCAGTGCGATACCCAGCTTCTCTGAAGCGCCTTTATCGTTTGGCGAGATAGAGATCGAGATAACCGGATCAGGGAATACCATCGGTTCCAGAGTCGCAGGATTCTTCTCATCACATAGGGTATGGCCGGTCTGCACGTTCTTCATGCCGACGACAGCGATGATATCACCGGCCTGCGCGCCTTCCAGCTCGATACGCTCATCCGCGTGCATCTCAACCATACGGCCGATACGTTCGGTCTTACCTGTAAAGGTATTCAATACGGTCATACCCTTGTCCATACGACCGGAGTAGATACGGACGAAGGTCAGTGCACCAAAACGGTCATCCATGATCTTGAATGCCAGTGCGCGTAATGGCTTGTCCGGGTCAACGATAGCAAACTCGCCGGTCTCGTTACCTTCCAGGTCAACTTCCGGTTGAGGTTTGACTTCAGTCGGATCAGGCAGGTAATCGACCGCAGCATCCAGTACCAGCTGCACACCTTTGTCCTTGAATGCAGAACCACAGTAAGTCGGGAAGAAATCCATATTCAGTGTGCCTTTACGGATACACTTCTTGATCTCTTCAGGCGTTGGCTCTTCACCTTCGAGATAGCGCTCCATGATGTCATCATCCTGCTCGACAGCAGTCTCGATCAACTTCTCACGCCACTCTTCCATCTGATCAACCATATCAGCAGGTGGCTCTTCGATACGATAAGCGGTAGTGTCTTGATCGTTGTCCCAGATCCACGCTTTACGGCTTAACAGGTCAACACAGCCTTTGAATTCATCTTCGATACCAATCGGCAGAACCATGACCAAGGGCACCGCACCCAGCACTTCTTCTACCTGCTTGACCACGCGGTAGAAATCCGCACCGATACGATCAAGCTTGTTGATGAAGATGACACGAGATACTTCAGATTCATTCGCATAACGCCAGTTTGTTTCAGACTGAGGCTCAACACCGCCGGAACCACAGAATACACCGATGCCGCCATCCAGCACTTTCAGTGAACGGTATACTTCGATGGTGAAGTCAACGTGTCCAGGTGTGTCGATGATATTTAAACGGTGACCATTCCACTCACAGCTGGTTGCTGCAGACTGAATCGTGATACCACGTTCCTGCTCCTGTTCCATGAAGTCAGTAGTTGCCTCACCGTCATGTACCTCACCGGTCTTATGAATTTTACCGGTCAGTTTCAGAATACGTTCTGTGGTCGTCGTTTTACCCGCATCCACGTGGGCAAAGATGCCGATGTTTCTATATTTACTTAAGTCTGCTGCCATGGTTTTACTACCTTAAAATGTACATATTTTTAATGCACGTTATGAGTTAAAAATTAATAAACCCTTGAAGTGACAAAGCCGGCACAATACACCAGCTTTTCGACGACCAGCTTTTTCGAGAGCACTAATCAGGATTAATTTAGCCGGCGAATTATACAGCAAACTCAGGGAAAAATGTGGACTTAAACAGGCAAATCAAACAATTTGTTTCAATTGACCCCCATTAGCAGGAACACGATAAGTCACTGAAATAGACGTAAAAATCAATCCATATATGGATTTCCCTGTGATTTCACCGACTCTGCATCGGTCAGTCAAACCCTGATATCGTCTCATCACACAGCGGCACCTCACTATAATCACCGCCACTTTATAGCCGGTGATATATAAATTGATAATTGCGCTATACGGGTAAATAAAGCAAGATAGCTGGATTGAATCTCCATTTTAAATATCCAGTTTTTCAGGAACCAGCAATGAAGTTTATCCGACGCCTGTTTTTACTTATTCTCGCCCTCACATTCAGTCAAACGTTATACGCAGGACAGCATAATAGCGATGTTTTCTATGACATCCAGAAAAGTGGAGAACTAAAAGTGGGAGTATCCATCCTGCCGCCATGGGTGATGAGAAGCAAGGATGGCGGACTCGTCGGTTTTGAAATCGATATCGCCAAACAGCTGGCCAAAGACATGGGTGTAAAAGTCAAATTCAGGGAATACCAGTGGAGCAAGATGATTCCTGCGCTGATAAAAGGCGAGATCGACATCATTGCTTCCGGCCTTTCCATCACCCCCAAACGCGCGCTCGAGATCAATTATACTCAGCCATATTCGAGTTCGGGATACAGCCTGGTCACAAACCTGTCCCTGACCAAAGATTTCACCAGCATCAAAAACTTAAATAACGAAAAAGTTTATATCACTGCGGTACAGGGCACCGTCTCGGCCGACCTGGCAGAAAGGGTTTTTCCAAAGGCAAAACTTGATATAAGAAAAACCGAAGAGGATGCAACCTCAGCCGTGGTTAATGGCACCGTACATGCTTTTGTCTCATCTTCTCCGATCCCTGAATTTATATCGATAAAACATCCGGACGAAGTTGACCTGCCACTCAAAAAACCGCTGCTGACGACAAAAGAAGCCTTTGCTATCAGGAAGAACAGCCCGGAGATGCTGAACTATCTGAATTCATGGATCGTTGCACGCAAAGCTGACGAATGGATAGATAGCTCTTATAAATACTGGTTTAAAAGCCTGAAGTGGCAGCCTAAGGTCACAAAATAAAATGACCATAGCAGTTCAGTACGCTCGCCCAGGCTTTCATATCGGTAGTAATATCGATATGAAACGTCTGCACAGTTTTTTTATACTGTTGTTTATCAGCGCTGCCGTTATCGCGCAGACAAATGGCATCACGAAACTGCCTGAAACCTATCGTACGCCGCTATCAGACATGGTTTATGAAGACCTGAGTGAATGGCGCAGCGAACCGGAAGAAGACAACCCCTGGCGCGAAAAAACTGAAGAACCGCTGATCAAACCCAGGCTGAGAGTCGAACTTTTCCCGAAATACAATTATGACAGCCTGCAGAACCCTGTCTCAGACAGCCTGTTCCAGAATCAGAACGAGATAGAAAGACCCGTTTCAAATATCCTGGAATATAAATTCAAATAAGCTGACTTTAAGTTACCCTGGGTAGATATTCTTTATGACTATCAAGAGACCTTCCCCAGGGACAATAACTATTTACCCGGACGACCACGACTCGCTGTCTTGCGCTCGTGCTCTTTCAGCAGTTTCTTGCGGATGCGGATGCTCTCTGGCGTCACTTCAACCAGCTCATCGTCATCGATAAACTCTAACGCCTGCTCAAGGGTGAACTTGATGTGCGGAGATAACGTCAATGCATCATCTGTGCCCGAGGCACGAACATTGGTCAGTGGCTTTGGTTTGATCGGATTAACCACGAGATCATTATCACGTGAATGTATACCCACTATCTGACCTTCGTAAACCGCATCATTATTACCGACCAGCAACTTGCCGCGCTCCTGTAACGGGCACAGTGAATAAGCGACCGCCTTACCCTGAGAGTTCGATACCATGACGCCATTAATCCGTTGACCGATACTATCGGTCACCATCGGGCCATAATGATCAAATACGTTGTATAACAGGCCTGTACCCGAAGTCATGGTAAGGAAATCGGTACGGAAGCCGATAAGGCCACGTGCTGGAATAAGGTAATCCAGTCGAACACGGCCTTTGCCGTCCTGCACCATGTCTTTCAGCTCGGCCTTGCGTATACCCAGGGCCTCCATCACCGACCCCTGATGCTCCAGCTCGACATCGACGGTAAGTTCTTCATAAGGCTCCTGTTTAGCACCATCTTGCTCATGAATGATAACTTCGGGTCGGCCAACGGCGAGCTCGAAGCCTTCACGCCGCATGGTCTCGATCAGTACGGAGAGATGCAGTTCACCACGACCGGAGACTTTATACTTATCACCTTCGACCTGCTCTACGCGGAGTGCGACATTATGTTTTAATTCCTGCTGCAAGCGATCCCAGATATTTCGGCTGGTGACAAACTTGCCTTCCTTGCCGGAGAAAGGTGAAGAGTTCGGCTGAAATGTCATGCTGATGGTCGGCTCATCGACGGTCATCGCTGGCAATGCTTCTACCGCATTAGGATCACAGATAGTATCCGAGATCGACAGTGGATCGAGACCGGTAATCGCTACGATATCACCGGCATGCGCTTCTTCCGAATCAACACGCTCAAGACCATGGAAAGTTAGCACCTGGCCGATACGTCCACCGCGCTCCTTGCCTTCCGCATCGATAACCTTTACCGCCATATTAGGTGTAACAGCGCCACGACGGATGCGACCGATGCCGATGATGCCGACATAACTGTTGTAATCAAGCGTAGATATCTGCAACTGGAAAGGACCATCACCATCGACATCTGGTGCATGCACATGCTCGATGATAGCTTCAAATAGCGGCGTCATATCACCACTGGTCACATCTGAGTCGGTGCCGGCAAATCCATTAATGGCAGAGGCATAAATAACCGGGAAGTCCAGCTGCTCATCAGTCGCGCCGAGCTTATCGAACAGGTCAAAGGTAAGGTCCAGCGCGCGGTGAGGATCAGCACCGTCACGGTCGATCTTGTTGATCACCACGATCGGTTTAAAACCCATGGCAAACGCTTTCTGGGTGACGAAGCGGGTCTGTGGCATCGGGCCATCGACAGCGTCGACCAGCAGCAGGACCGAATCAACCATGGAGAGCACACGTTCTACCTCACCACCGAAGTCGGCGTGTCCCGGTGTATCGACGATATTGATATGATAGTCATTCCAGCTGATCGCGGTATTCTTCGAGGTGATCGTGATGCCACGCTCTTTTTCCTGGTCATTAGAGTCCATCATACGCTCGGTCGGCGCTTTACGCTCATCCAGGGTGCCAGATTGTTCAAGCAATTTATCAACCAGCGTCGTTTTGCCGTGGTCGACATGGGCGATGATTGCAATGTTACGGATTTTAGCGCTCACGATAATTCTCTTTAAATAGGAAAAAAGGGGCGCATTATATGCGTTTATTGGAAAATAAACTGTATTAATTTAGGGCTATACGGATTTTATAGCTAAAAGCCAGAGAAAAACATCGGGTAACGGGCAAATCTCAGGAGGCCGGCCAACAAGCTGCCCGGAGTTTTAAGCTGACGCAGGCCGAACCTCAGCCTTGCTGACTCAGGTTAAGATGCGGTCACGCGCAGCCTGAGCTCTCTCGGTATCACCTGCCTCATCACATATCTTCGCCAGCTCTTCCAGGGCACGGACATTATCCTTATCGACTTCAAGGGCCTGTTCACAGTAATGGCAGGCCCTGTCGTAATCACCCTGCTTCTGCGCAACCCTGGCCAGACCCAGAACAGCGTAAAGGTCATGATCAACCCTCAGGCTGGAATTATAATGCTGCACAGCCTCATCCAGCCGACCGAGAGATGCCAGCGCATCACCGACACGTGTCCATAATGTCTGATTTTCAGGCTCCTGATCGAGAATTTTCTCCCACCAGAACACGGCTTTTTCGATATCGAGCTTGCCGCGGAAACAGTCACCCATGCCAAACAGTGCAAAGTTATTCCTGGGATCCAGCTCCAGGGCATTATCATAATGATCCATGGCGCGATCATATTCTTTACGTCGACGGTAGATATTGCCGATCATGGTCATCAACACGACGTTGTGTGAGGTGTTTTTCGATAACAGTTTCTCAAAACACTCCAGTGCCTTTTCATCGTTGTGCTGCGCATAATATACATTGCCCAGACCGAGCAATGCGAACGGGTCATATGGCTTGATGACCAGGGACTGCTCATAGAAATCGATCGCGTTCTCACTGTCGTTCAGCTTGTGATAAGCATCAGCGATACGAACCATCACATGACTGTCTTTATCATTGATCTCGAGGTAACGCAGCCAGAAAGGGATGGCTGCCAGCGGCTGTTTCATGCCGCGGCGCGCATCTCCGGCACCACGCAGTGCAAAGATATTGCTCGCGTCTTTTTTTAGTACCGCGTCATATTGAGCACCTGATTCTTGAAAACGATTGAGCTTGCGATAGACGTCTCCCAGACCAGAAAGCACGTATGGGTTCTCCTCATCGATGGCTTTCGCCTCCAGGTATACTTTTTCAGCCTCTTCCAGCCGGCCGGCACGAAAAAGACGGCTCCCTTTCTTGGATAATTCGATGACCGCTTTTTTAGATATTCCTGACATTTTATTTATTTCGTTTTTATGGACAACTCAAAGTACAAATCTTACAACGATAGTTCAGTAATTTATAGCGCATTTTTCTGAGATCAGGTCCAGTTTGTTTCAGAAGCCCGTTATCTCGTAGGTAACACCATTTTCAGAGCGGCCGGTTACACCACGCTGCGAACTAAAATACAGACGCTTTCCATCCGGACTGAACGCTATCCCTGTAATCTCTGAACGATCATGACCTTCGAGCTGCACGATCGGATACAGACCACCCTGGTCATCGAGCACCACGACCTGCAGGTCACCGCCATCTTCTGCGACGTAGATATCACCGGTTTTCGAAACGGTCACATTATCAACCCCGGTGAGTATCGGTGTTATGTAATCTGCTGCATCATACACTATCTCAAGCAGCTGGCTCGTCGTATTGTAAGACCACACCCGGTTATCGCCTTTGCTTGTAAATATGATCCGACCATCAAAGTAAGCAATACCCTCACCACCATCAAACGTTAGCGCAGAGACCACCTGGTACCTCGTCTCCTGCTGTGATGCCTGCGGATCAGGCACCAGGGACCAGCTCAGCGTATCCTGGCCAGCCGGCCTGACAGCCACTTCGAGCCTGCCAGCAGCAAGATCAGGGAACCCGTCACTACCTTGGCTGTCTGCCGTAAAGCGATAAAGACAGCCATCCGGTTTGTCTTCCGTCAGGTACAGGTGATCATGCTCCACATCAACAGCAACTGCTTCATGATTGAAAACGCCGAGCGCGGGGCGAACCACCGCCGGGGCCTGGCCATCAAGATAACATTCCCAGACGAGGCCGTCATCGACCTCTTCACAGGACAGCCAGCTACCCCAGGGTGTTGCCCCACCCGCACAGTTGCGGCGGGTATTCTCGAGGATACTGTATGCATCAGTCACTTCGCCGCTGGCATCAAACACGATTGCGCCGACACCGCCGTTCGGTTGAACCTCGCTGTTCGACACATAGATCCAGCCGCCATCTACTCTGCTAAAGCAGGCACCACCATCAGGTGCGGCATGCCACTGGTAGCCCTGCCCTGACATTACCGGCTCGGAAGACCTGGCGATGATCCGCGAACTAAACCCGGCTGGCAGACGCACATCATTCTCATCGGCGTCCAGCAGTGCATAGCTCTGCTGATTACTACAGCCACCGAGAAGGGCATTTGACCAGACCGCACCTGTACCATAGACACTGAGTCCACACAGGCCATCTCTGAGAAATTTTCTTTTGCTTAAATCCACCATACAGGGACACCCCGAACAACGTCCTGACTACGTAAAATATTTTACAATCCGATTTTCGCTCGCGTAGAATGAGCAACCGATGTCACATAATAATACAAAACATGCCTACCTGATCGATAGCAGTATATACATATTCCGTGGCTGGCACGTGTATTCTGAAGACATCGTCGATAGCGATGGCAATCCGAGTAACGCGGTATACGGCTTTACCGAATTCCTCCGCGAATTACTCGAACTCGAACAGCCGGAGTATATCGCCTGTGCATTTGATGCCAAGCAGACCAACTCCTACCGTCGCGAGATATTTCCGGAGTACAAGGCCAACCGGCCGCCAGCCCCTGTCGAGCTGAAAAGCCAGTTCAAACATTGTCGCGATTTTTGCCGGGCGGCCGGCATCGCCGACTTCTCCAGTAATCGTTTCGAAGGCGATGACATCATCGGCACACTGGCAACACGGCTGCGCGAAGACGGCTTCAGGATCACCATCCTCAGCGCCGACAAAGACCTGGCCCAGCTGCTCAAGCCGGGGGACGTATGGTGGGACTATGCACGCAACAAGATCCTGCATTACAAAGACGTGGAGAAGAGCTTTGGCGTCAGACCGGAACTGATTGCAGACTTACTGGCTTTAAGCGGAGACAAGGTAGACAACATTCCCGGCATACCCGGTGTCGGCTACAAGATGGCATCCAACCTGCTGAAGAAATACCCGGGTGTAGAGCACATCCTGGAGAATATTGAAAAGATCTCGGAGATGAAATTTCGCGGTTCAAAACGCATCCAGACCCTGGTCGAACAGCATCAGCATATACTGCCGATGACCAAACAGCTCACCACGATCGTCACCGATGCCGAATTCAAAGGCCCAAAAACTGACCTGCGCTGGTCAGGCATCAACGAAGATGCCATGATCTCCATGTTCAACCGCCTCGATGCGGCACACGGACGACGTGAACGCTGGTACAAGCTGCAACCTGCTGCACTCGCTGTTTAAATCGTAGAATCTCTCCCCGTTGCCCGAGATGACAACATTTCGTAAATATGAGCACTTGCCCTCACGCATCTCATCTCCAACGAATGTGAGAGATCATTAAGCCGCCAGCAAAACAGCTCATGATTATATTGTTTAAC
Organism: uncultured Gammaproteobacteria bacterium; assembly: GCA_965367795.1. Lineage (GTDB taxonomy): Bacteria > Pseudomonadota > Gammaproteobacteria > SZUA-229 > SZUA-229. The sequence goes on along the minus strand of CBDUKK010000014.1, from coordinate 2,569 downwards.
AAACCTTATGACGTACTCTGCCAGTTCACCGATGAGCAGGGGCGCCAGACACTCGCCGACTTCATCAGGCAAAAGGGGGTATACGCTGCAGGCAGACTGGACCGTGATAGCGAAGGACTGGTGCTACTCACCGACGATGGTAAATTACAGCACAGCATCACCGACCCGAAAAACAAGATGCAAAAAACCTACTGGGTTCAGGTCGAAGGTGAGATCACTGACGATGCGATCAAACAGTTAAGGCATGGCATAAAACTCAAGGACGGACCAACCCGGCCAGCAAAAGCAAAAATAATACCGCAACCGGAAGCGCTGTGGCCGAGAGTACCGCCAATCCGCGAGCGCAAGAACATTCCGACTTCCTGGATAGAACTCAGTATCACAGAAGGACGCAACCGGCAGGTTCGACGGATGACCGCTGCCACCGGTTTCCCGACCTTACGGCTCATCCGTTACAGCATCGGCGACTGGAGCATCGCCAATATTGAAAACGGTGCCAGCATAACAACCAGCTAAACCCAACCAAATCCAAGGGTGAATTTTTCAGGGTACTGTCGTAACATCTATGCCAGCTAAAAATATCGCCGGTGAAATAAATGACAAGAGATTACGAGCGCAGTGCATTGTACGCCAGCCTGCTTCCAGTTTTGGCCCTCACCCTGGTCGGCTGTGGCGGCACCCCGGTAAAACCACCAAACAATAATGATATCGACATCCTTGCCGATAACGCACTAAACATCGATACACTGCAAGCTAAAAACATCAAGGTTGCCGCCGACAAGAGCTGGCAGTCGAGCGGCATCCTGCTGGATAACGGTGAACACATTACGGTGAAAGCGACAGGTAAGTGGAGCCCGGCGCCACTCATGATGCAATGGAGCGGCGGCGAGGGTAACAGTTTTTTCGGTGCTGAAGTTCCCTATATTACCGGCGGTGCATTGATGGCCAGGCTCGGCCACGACGGCATCCCTTTCGAGATCGGCATCAATAAGACTTTCCAGGCAAACGACTACGGAATGCTGTACCTGGCGATGAATGACCCATTCGAATGGCAGTACGATAACGAGGGCGCGTTAGATGTATCTGTTTATACCAGTAATAACAAATCGTCAGGTACAGCAACAGCGAAACCTCCGACCGAAATAGTCGCCTATGACTACGATGAAAAGTCCGGTAAAGGCAGCCTCTCAGCAAAGGTCTCCTCGGACCATTTCCTGACCAGGAACTGGATGATAAAAAAAATCGGAGAAATAGCGTCCAGTAAGCGGGTCGCTTTACTTGCTGGCAAAGAATCACTGCAGGGCGGCAGTTATAAAGTCCTGGACGAGAGTTCGCAGGATGGCATCTTGACTATTAAATTTGAAACACTGTGGTGATCAACCCGCATCCTTGAGCAGACCGATAGCTGCAGCCACCTGCTGTTTTGTCAATCGTGCAAAGGTCTCACTTTCTGAAACGGTAACCGCACCGGCGACATCGATCCAGCCGGCACCTGCTAACCATTCAGGCAAGATGACAGTACCCTGAAACCTTCTCGGTACGACATAACACTTGCCACCTCGATACAGACAGTTGAATGCTTTGTCCTGTGAGATCAGCTGCTGCAGATAGCCCCAGCAAGATTTCGCATCAGAGAAACGCTTTACCGTTAAGGGGTATTCAGTCTCACCGCCGTTATGTGACCAGTGACCTGCCTCGATCGCAAACGAACGTTCACGGATGAAGCCCTGAAAATGCAGGTGATTGACAGACGCGCCCGCTGCCAGGCTGTTAAAACCTATACCAAAACCGGGGAATACTTTTGCCAGTTCACCGGCCAGTGAAAACACGTACTGATGATCTGCCCACGTTAAAAGTTGAGAGCGGTTGTTTTCTGGTGATAACACGATCAGCAGGTGGTATTCTGAAAACGGAAACTTGTTAAACACCACACGTGAGCTGACACCCTTGTACTCGCCTTCCCACAGGATCTCCGGCTTCAGGAATGGTTTATTAAAATGAAACTTCGAGCCGTCATATGGCTGGTCTATAGAATTTAAAACCTGGGAGGAAGCGCGTGCCGGGCGTAACCGGCGCATCGCGTTATACGTCACTTCCCAGTCGCCGATCGTCCTGTTCTGCCAGACCGGGATTGCATCTAACTCAAGCTCCAGCAACTGCTCGAATACATCGATGTCGTCCTGTGTCGCTTCGAGCTTTGCTGCGATGAAATTATCTCTCAGCGCGATAAACGTACTCGCTAGAGCATCTTCAAGCTCGCCCTGCAAATACTTATCCTGATGGCTGTTTGCCAATACCAGTATGAACGCCCCCAACTCATCATCGGATAGCATGTCTTTTAGCTGGCTAACGAACAGCTGTTTGAATTGATTTAGATTTTCAGCAATAAACATATAAGAATTTAACCACAAATCAGGGCATGTCTAGATGGACGCGGCTGGCAGCGCAATGCATATGTCCACGGAAGGACGGTAGTAAAACCATGCAGCAGCAATTGTCGAGGATAAATTACCGAGGCGCAGTTGTCGCAATAAAGAGGACCTTTTTAAACTAGTGAAGTTGAAACCAC
>CBDUKK010000013.1:0-13998 GCA_965367795.1 uncultured Gammaproteobacteria bacterium | reverse complement strand
CGGCAACATGCGCAGCGTTAGAGGAATCCATCGCCCTCATCCCAGTTATCCCCATTGGCGGAATCGAGGTTCACTTTAGATTTTTCAACGCTCTGTTTCGAGCGGTCGATCTCTTCTATCGGCGGCAACCTCGGCGCAGCATCGGGCAACAGTCCAAAACTGCCGTCTTCTTCATTATAGGCACCACTTTCAACACCACGCAGGTGACTATATTTTTCATTCGTCACAAAAGTAGCATCCTTATGGTCACGCAAGATTGTTGGTCGTAAAAAGACCATTAAGTTGGCTTTGGTTTTGGTGGTGTTTTCAGTACGGAATAAAAATCCGATGACCGGGATATCACCAAGCAGCGGTACTTTACTTTCGGTATCTGACACTTCGTCCGCGATCAGGCCACCTAGAATTAAAATACCACCATCATCGACAAGAACACTGGTTTTGATCGAACGTTTACGCGTCGCAATACCCTGCTCGATAGTGCCGGGGATAACACTTGACACCTCCTGCTCGATAACCATCTGTACGGTATCACCTTCGTTGATCTGTGGTGTGACTTTTAATGTCAGCCCGACGTCCTGCCGTTCGATGGTCTGGAAAGGATTATTAGGATTGGTACTGCCAGTACCGGTAAAACTGCCCGTTACAAAAGGCAGGTTCTGGCCAACGATTAATTCTGCTTCCTCATTATCCAGTGTCACGATATTCGGCGTTGATAAAATATTAGTATTAGTATCCGTTTGCAGGGCCCTTAATAGTGCACCATATCTCACACCTGAACCACTCTCGCCGCCAAGGCCAAATGACAGGCCAGACGGCAATGATGTTGGCGCTGTGCCAGTGGCCACAGATAACAGCAGGTCACCGACACCAGCGAAGTTACTTATACCGGCAGGCAGTGCACCGCTTTCACGATTAGTCCCATCTACCGCGAGACCAACGCCGACTTCCTTGTTATTATTGGTGGTGATCTCGGCGATGATGGCTTCTACCAATACCTGTGCTCGGCGAATATCTAACTGGCGGATGACTGCCTTCAGATTTTTTACCGTGTTCGGATCAGCGGTAATGATCAGAGCATTGGTCTCTTCATCACCCTGGATGATCGCGTTCTGGCTGATCACACTGCCCGAAGTCACCTTCACTGGCGCTGTCTTAACTTTACTGGCTGCTGTTTTATTCGTCTGCTCTTTCAGACCGGTGAGGATCTTCACCAGGTTCTCGGCTTTGGCATATTTCAGGTAGATGACATGCGTGTTACCACCGCCGTCTTCTAACGGTGTATCAAGATAGGTGATAGTGGCACGGATCTTCAACCGTGAAGAACGATCACCGGTTACCAGGATACTGTTGGTACGATCATCCGCTGCCAGTTTGATCTTGTTGGTTGCATCTTTTGCTGTACCACCGGCATTCAACGAGTTCAAAATACGCACCAGTTCAGATGCTGAGGCATGTTTCAACGGAATGATTTCCAGCTCATCACTGTCCGGGCGATCGACACCGGCGATAATCTTTAACAGGCGCTGAATATTCCCGGCATGGTCGGTGATGATCAGAGTATTCGTCGGGTTGTATGCTGCGAGATGTCCTTGCTGCGGTACCAGTGGACGCAGTATCGGTACCAGCTGAGATGCCGGTACGTGGTCGAGACGGATTATTTTTGTGATCAGCTCATCATCTGAAAAACGATCATTTTCCCCCGATAGCGGCAGCGGCCCCTGCTTGGCATTGACCTCGGGCACGATCTTGATGACCGAGCCGGTCGGAACCGCGGCGTAGCCATGCACCTGCAATACGGACAGGAAGACCTCGTATACTGCATCAGGGGTCAAGGTATTTGCTGAAACCACGGTGACCTTGGCCTTCACCCGTGGATCGATGATGAAGTTTTTACCGGTAAACTTTGAAACCGTACTGATCAGGGCACGGATATCCGCATCTTTAAGATTGAGTGTTATCTCATCCGCTAACGCTGGTGATGCAAGGCATACCGATAGCAAGACCGACAGCAACAGCGCCATAACCCTGGTCTGCGCAAAACGCTTCAGATACTGGAGTGTTAGTTGAACAATGGTCATATAAATTCCTGATCTAACTTATTGCAGAGAAATATTAAGTGGGACTTCTGCACCATTGCGTTTCACCACGATATTTAAATTCTTTGCTGTACTTAATTTACGTAACGCACTGATACCATTCTGTTGATTATCCAGCTTTACGCCATTGATTTGCGTGATCACATCACCGCTCTCTATACCCAGCTCAGATAACATCTGTCCTTTTTGCTGCGGCTTCAAACGATAACCGATCTGCTTGCCGTTCTCTTTGACCACCACAGGTAAGGCATATTCACCGAAGGAGGTCGGGTTTTTCATGATATTACTTCTAATATCCTTCAATGCTGCAGCGGGTGAACCTCGTGAATATCTATTCGACCTGCCGGATTGCAGATTCGATTTACCACCCGAACCGAAGCCATCGACACCACTCAACTTTTGCAGTTTCAATGTTTCAAGGCGGCCACTGCGTTCCAGCACCACGTATTCCGGGTGAATCTCTTTGATGGACACGCCACCAGGCATCTTGTCGCCGATGCCGTAGATATCCTCCTTACCATTTTTACCCTGCGCGATGATAGCACTCGCCATCTCCATCGGGCTGGTAGCCAGTACACCCTTCAGCGTCAGGTTCAATTTGGTTTCAGGCGCTTTACTCTGTTGCTGCAGCGCCGCTTTTTCGCTTACACCGAATACATTAGCCGATGTCAGTTGTTTGAAATTGTTCTGCTGTGCCTGGTTATTCGTAAGCGGCTTCGTCCTCTGCGCTACCGGCATCGTTGATTGTTCACCCTGAGGGAAAAACATCCAGGTGATCTCTACCAGTAACCAGGCACAGGCGATGATCAGCAGCATGCTTGCAATCATCGCCAGACGTCGATTAATTTGCTGTAACACGAGCGGATTGTTTAGTTGTGCAATCAGTGTGTTAGCCATTATTTCGAGATATTTTCTTAAAATGCATAGTATGCCAAATTCTAGCAGTCTATCGCCCCGGATGCAGAGCAATTCACTGAATTTCTTGGAATTGTCACACTTTTTATATATTAATACCCTGTTGCCTGGTATCTAACGGCATTTTGAACGAGTTCGCTGCTTTGACCGCGAGATCAAGTGTTTCTACAGAAGCGGTAGATGGCGATTTCACCCAGTAGATTCGGCAACAGGTTCATCAGCCAGTTACCCTTGCGATGACTGTGATCAACGACCGTGCGCTGCAATATTTCGATATCATGTTTCTTACACAATACCTCGAAGTCATTCAGCGTACACAGGTGCACGTTCGGTGTATTAAACCATTGATTGGGCAGGTTTTTTGTTACCGGCATCACTCCCTTAAGCCCCAGTTGCAGGCGCGCTCTCCAGTGCGCCATGTTAGGAAAGGTCACGATACCCTCCTTGCCTACCCGTAACATCTCTTCTATCAGCAGATCCGGTTGCTCGGTTGCCTGTAATGTCTGACTCATGATGACGTAATCAAAACTGTTATCGGAGAAATAGTCTTTTAGACCATTGTTGAGATCGGCCTGTATCACGTTGATATTTTTTTCGACGCAGTCCTCGATATTGAACGGGCTGATCTCCAGGCCATAACCAAGCACGTTAAGCCGGTCTCGCAGGTAAGCCAGCAGCGTACCGTCACCGCAACCGAGGTCGAGAACTTTACTGTCCGCTTTTATCCAGTCAGCGATGATGGACAGATCTGCACGCAGATCTTCACCCTCTGCCACTGCCAGGTGCTCACCTAACGGACTCATGACAGCGCTCCGGCAATGGTTTTCATGTGCGATGCGAACACGTTCATATAATGCGGGATCGGGATCAGGAAAGCATCATGCCCCTGGTTCGCTTCTATCTCGATATAACTGAGCTGCTTCTCGGCCTGCAGTAAAGCTCTCACGATTTCCCGTGAGCGCTCTGGCGCAAAACGCCAGTCCGAAGTAAACGATATGACCAGGAAATGCGCGCTGGTCTGACTCAGCGCCCGCGCCAGGTCGTCTCCATACTCACTGGCAGGATCAAAATAATCCAGGGTCTTGGTCATCAACAGGTAGGTATTCGCATCAAACCGATCGACGAAGGAACGGCCCTGGTAGCGCAGGTAGCTTTCCACCTGGAAATCCACATCGAAACCGAAATTGAGCTTGCCTTCACGCAGCTCACGGCCAAATTTATTACGCATGGCATCATCGGACAGATAGGTTATGTGGCCTAACATCCTCGCCAGCATCAGGCCACGCCGCGGCACCGTGTTTTTTTCCAGGTAATGCCCGTCACAGAAATCCGGATCCGACATGATAGACTGGCGCGCGACTTCGTTGAAAGCGATATTCTGCGCGGACAATTTCGGCGCTGCAGCGATGACGACAGCGTTCCTGATCAGCTCCGGGTAATCGATGGTCCACTGCAACACCTGCATACCACCCAGGCTGCCGCCGATAACTGCGCACCAGTAGTCGATATTGAGCGCTTTCATGAAACGATACTGGCACAGTATCCAGTCTTTTACCGTAACGATCGGAAAATCAGGCCCCCAGTATCTACCGGTCTCAGGGTTGATCGTATTGGGACCTGACGAGCCTTTACAACCACCGAGATTATTGATGCTGACCACAAAAAAGTGGTTGGTATCAATCGCCTTTCCCGGGCCGATCGCACTATCCCACCAGCCTGCCTTTTTATCATCCATGCTGTAATAACCCGCTGCATGCTGATCGCCGGACAGAGCATGACAGATAAGCACGGCATTACTAGCATCCGCATTCAATTCACCGTACGTTTCATAGGCGATATCGTACTCGGCCAGCGTTTTACCGCATTCCAGGGTCAGCGCTTCTGAGAAGTGAATAATTTGAGTTTCGACGATTCCTACAGAATCATCTGCTATGGTTTCAGGCATTTAGGTCTTATGTATTCTCGATTTATGGTGCAGTGTAATTTGTGCCCCTTAAAGATGCAATCTGTAAAGCCATGATAAACCCTTAAGACTGCCAACTAAGCTCGACTAGCGCAGTGTCGCAGGCGCCTGTTCAACCACTCTACAGCCCACACCAGTATGCCGCCGATGGCACCTAAAAGATGCGCTTCGGTCAGTACCCGGCCACCGGTCATATCTTCGGAACCGGGCAGCGCACCGTTAAAAAACTCCCAGACAAGTTTTCCGATAAGTACGATGCTCAACACATAACCGCTGGCGGGATAGAAACGTATCTCTCGCAGTGCACCGTATAAAAACAGTCCATGAAGCACACCTGACAGACCCACATAAGAGCGGATCTCCGGCATCCACCACCACAGCCCGATATTGATCACACAGGCCGAGACCAGGACGACCGTCAACCATTGTTTAAGACTGGCATGTGAACTAAAGAAAAAAGCGACTATCGCCAGGCCAGCCATATTTAGTGCCCAGTGTGACCAGTTAAGGTGGACGATGTGCCCGCTGAATAACAGCCAGACGTCCCCCTGCTCGACCAGTTCACGGTCAAAACGCCAGCTTTCGACCCAGCCAAGCTGTAACACACATGAAACCACAAATATCACCAGCCACAGGATATGGCTTGGGTGATAACGGTAACGAAACTTTAATATCTCTGGTATGGTCATTGTAATAGGCAGTTTGCCCTGCATTTGTTATTATTCTGCAGATATCACAGGGCTGTTAACAATCTCTTGCAGTTTAAAGAAATTAACCCGTGCATTATAGTCTTATGCACACTTTTGGAGTTTTTTACGTGTTTTATCAATCAAAGATCAGAAACAGACAATCCGGCTTTACCCTTATCGAGATCATGGTCGTGGTCGTAATCATCGGCATCCTGGCGAGCGTGGTAGTACCGCGCATAATGGACAACCCTGATAAGGCACGCACAGCGAAAGCGAAGAATGATATCCGCGCACTGGAAAGCGCACTGGACATCTACCGTCTGGATAACTTTGTCTACCCGACGACTGACCAGGGTCTGGACGCTCTCGTCGAACTGCCTACTTCTTCGCCAGAGCCACCCAACTGGAAACCCGGTGGCTACGTCAAGAAACTGAACAGGGATCCCTGGGGAAATGATTACCTGTACCTCAATCCCGGTGAATACGGTGAGATCGACATCTACTCACTCGGCGCCGATGGTGCACCTGGTGGTGAAGGCCCCAATAAAGACATCGGTTCATGGGACAGGGACTAGAGCGACACTCGAACACTACCTCAAACACTGAAAGGGAAGATAGGCGAGGTTTGCCGATAACCATGCAAGCAAACTTCTTCCATCTGAAAAAAACAGGCGCATTTTGCAGCAGGGAACATGGATTCACTCTGCTGGAACTGCTGGTCGTCGTCGTTATCGTCGCCATACTGTTCACCTATACCACCTTGGCAATCCGCAGCGACACGCCAGAAGAAATCATCAAGAAAGAAGCGCAGAGGATGGAGCGCCTGGTGCAGCTGGCGCTGGAAGAGTCCATCCTCCGCGGAGAAGAATATGGTCTCGAGATCTTTCTCGATGGCTACCGCTTCCTGCGCTTTGATGTCACCGAAAACCGGTGGTTGCCGCTGACTGATGACAAGATATTAAGGCAACGCGAATTACCCCTCGATATGGAACTGGAGATGAACCTGGAAGACACAGAGATCGTCATAGAACTGGCCTCCGACCCGATGAAAGAACAAAAACTTGATCTCGACTCTGGCTCTGATGAAGAAGACAGCGACGAGGAAAAAGCCAGGCCGCAGATCTTTCTATTGTCCAGCGGTGAGATCACTCCTGAGTTCGATGTCCGTTTTTACATCCTCGGCGTCGAAGCCAGTTACTTTGTTAAAGGCGCTTTCGATGGCACACTGAATACTGAACTCAGTGACCTGTAGGCAATGATGAAAAGACACATAGATAAGCCGAACGATACGCCAAGACTGTCATCTCGGACCAGGGCGAGAGATCTTATGCGCAAACATCGAGGTTTTACGTTGATCGAAGTCATGGTCGCGCTGACCATAATAGCCATCTCTCTCGGCGCCCTGCTCAGCACCTCCGGCAGCCAGGCCAGCAGCGCGGGCTACCTGAAACATAAAACCCTGGCACACTGGGTCGCTGTCAACGAGCTCACGCAGATCCGTATCGCAAAAGAGTTCCCCGACCTCGGCGACAAAAAAGGCGAAACCACGATGGCCAATAACGACTGGTACTGGACACGCACCACGAAAGCGACCGAAGACAAAAATGCCAGGCAGATTACATTTACCATGTACTCGGATAAGGATCGAACACAAAACATCACCTCACTGATCGGCTATGCTAACCGCGATGCACCTACCCTCACCACACAATAAACAGCAGGGTTTTACCTTACTGGAACTGCTCATCGCCAGTCTCATCTTCGCGATCATGGCGGTCATGGCCTATGGCGGTCTGGACAACGTACTGAGCAACAGCAAGGCATCACAGCAGGCACTCAGCCGGCTACAACAGATACAGCAGAGCATCGCCATAATCAGCCGGGACTTCTCGCAACTGGTACCACGAGCGGTGCGTGATGAGTACGGCAATATCCAGCCCGCTTTAAGCACGGCGAATGACTTAGACAACCTGATCGAGTTTACCCGTGGCGGCCGCCCCAATCCGGCGAACCTGCTCCGCAGTACATTGGTCAGGGTCGCATACCAGTTCGATGATGAGAAACTCGTCAGGTTGCAATGGCCACAACTGGACAATGCACCGGGCATGCAAGCAAAAAAAACCACGTTGATCGATAAACTGGAAAGTGTGAGTATCCGTTTTCTCGATAACAATGCGCAATGGCAGGAAGAATGGCCGCCGATGAACACGGGTGCCAGCATCAGCAATACCATCTCGACACAACCACTGGCCATCGAGGTCATACTGACCTTATCTGACTGGGGTGAGATTCGTCGTCTATACGCGATGAACTAGAGGTCAGCAATAATGTTTCTACCAGGATCACATAAAGCCCATCCGATATCTCCCCGGCGCCAGCGGGGTGTCGCCATCATCACGGCACTACTGATCGTCACCATCGCGACCACGGTAAGCATCACCATCAGCACGCGCCTGCAGCTGGATGTCCGCCGCACCGGCAACCTTATCGCACAGGATCAGGCACAGTTTTACCTGCTGGCAGCAGAAGAATGGTCACAGCGGATATTACGCCAGGACAAACAGGACAGCACGTCTGACTCACTCGACGAAGCCTGGGCGATAGAGCTGCCGCCGATCCCCGTCGATGGCGGATCTATACAGGGAAGACTGACAGACCTGCATGCCTGCCTGAACATCAACTCACTGGTCCAGGGTAACGCTATCGACGTCACCACGAAAGAACGCCTGTCCCAGCTGTTCCGCAGGCTAGGCGTAAAGGGTGATCCAAGCCAGGCGATCGCCGACTGGATAGACAGTGACCAGGAGACGACAAACCCCAATGGTGCAGAAGACGGCTATTACCTGAACCTGCAGGTACCCTATCGTACCGCTAACACGCCATTACATAGTGTAAGCGAACTTCGTCTGGTCAAAGGTTTCGAGGAGAGTGAAACCTTTCGCCTGGTCGAACCTTACCTCTGTGCGTTCATATCAAATGGCGGCAATATCTCGATCAACGTAAACACTGCCAGTGCCGAAGTGCTACAATCTTTGTCTGCCGAAATGAGCGATAGCATGGCGGCCAACATAATAGAGCGCCGTAACGAGGAGCCGTTTACCGACCTCAAAGAATTCACCAGCTTTGATAATCTAGGCACTATAATCAAGAACACTGATAAACTATCGACCAGTAGTGACTATTTTTTACTTCGAACGCAGGCAATAATCGGCCAGGCGAACAAGATCATGTACAGCGTGATCTACAGGGATGAGTCCGGTGAGACGAGCATTATCTCTCGTACGCAACGAACGATGTAAACAGAGCGGGCCTTAACAGTTGAGTCTAAAAAAACTGAGAATCTACAATGAGTGATACATTACTCATCCACTATAATATCGAGAACGCACAACAGGCGACGTGGGCCCTGTGTAACAATGACGGCGAACTCACAGGAAAGATCACCACCGGGACACTGGCTGAACTCAGTGAAGCATCGGCTGACCGTACTTCGGTGGTTCTATTAAACAGCCACTGTCTACATATCAATCAGCTGCAACTGCCGACGCAGAACCTGCAGAAACTGCTAAAAGCCGTACCTTACGCCATCGAAGAATATATCGCCGACGATGTCGAAGACTTTCATTTCGTGGTCGCCAGGAACAGCAGCTTCACTTCTGTAGTCGGCATAAAAAAGGCCACACTGAACAACATCCTCCAGGTATTCCATGACGCCGGGGTCAATCCAGAAAAGATAATCCCGGACGCGCTATGCCTCGCTGCAGATGATGGCGAACAGTGGGCCTGCCTGAACTATAAAAAAGACAGCTACCTGCAGACCGATGTCAGAAATGGCCTGATCATCTCACATGATATCCTGCCTTATATCATTGACAGCAAACTGCATGATGAGAAGCAGGATAAACCGAAAAAGATATTACTGTTCAGTGAACAGGATGATGCGACAGCATTCGATCAGTTAAAGGAAAAGGTTATCGATGACGATGCCGATATCGAGTTGATCAACATCGTTTATAACAGCCACCCGCTCGTCGTGTTCTGTGGCAATTACAAACGGGCGATGCCGCTCAACCTGCTGCAGTATGATTTCAAACCAAAGCGTAAGACTTCTGGTTACTGGCAGCACTGGAGGCTTGCCGCATCCCTCGCGGCAGTGTGGCTGGTATTACATCTTGGCCTGACCGCTTTCCAGTATTCGCAACTGAAAGATGCCAACATCATCACTAAAGCGAACATAGAAAAAATTTACAAACAGTCGTTTCCACAGAGCCGAAAGATCGTCAACCCGCGCGTACAGATGGAACAGAAACTGGACGAGTTAAAAGGTAGTGCAGGCAGCAACAAGGGGCTATTATTCCTGCTTGCAGAATCATTCGGCACCTTGAGTCACGACAAGGACAACATAACATTGCAGTCATTAACCTTCAGGAATAACCGCATGGATATCGGACTTGAAGGCAGTAATCTGCAAGCGGTAGAAACCCTGAACAAAAACCTGAATAACAACAAAAAAATCAGGTCAGAGATAACCTCTTCCTCATCAGAGAAGGACAAGGTCAAGGGCAACCTGCGTATAGAGGCAGGTAGCTGATGGACCAGTTGCAGCAACTCAAGCAGTGGTTCAGGTCACTGCCACAGAAAGAACAGTGGATGGTATCCGCTACCGTGCTTTTCATACTTATCACCCTGTTCTACCTGCTCATCTGGGAGCCGCTCCATATCGGTCTGCAGACAGAAAGACAGAAGCAGCAGTCGCAGCAGGAAATATTGATCTGGATGCAGCAGGCTGCCATCGAGGTTAAAACCTTACGTGCTTCGGGAAACAGGAGCACGATTCGAGACAGCAACAAGCCGATCACCCTGGTCATCGAACAGGCGATTAAAAATGCAGGTCTGAAACCTTCCGTCAACAAGATCGAATCATCGGGTAACGACGGCGCCAGGGTAACTCTGAACGAGGCATCATTTAACCAGATACTGGTCTGGCTGAATACGCTGGCGACCTACAATGGCATACAGGTCGTCAGTGCCAACATCGAGCGCGGTAAAGAACCCGGGCGTGCAAATGCACGCCTGAGTTTTGAACGTCTCTGATCAGGCCCGAACCGCTGTAGCTGAAGAAACAGAGCGCAACCTTCTATCGCCATGAAAAAAAGACATTACATATTAACCGCTGTCATATCATACGTCGTACTACTGATCGCGACCATCCCGGCAAAGCCGGTCATAGACCTGGTCAACAGGAACACGCTAGCCAACGTTCAAGGTGTCAGCGGTACATTATGGGATGGCCGGGCGCTATTGATCAGTATCAATAACATAAACATTGACAGGACCGAGTGGTCTTTTAAGCTGTGGAAACTGTTTCTCGGTAAAGTCGCCGTCGATATCAACGCACAGTTTTCAGATAACGATATCATTGCCGAGATCGGGACTTCATTCCTCGGCCGTTTCTTCATCAACGACCTCTATGCCAGGGTTGACGCGCAGCAAGTAGCTGAGCTGGCCAACCTTCCACTGGTACAGCTATCAGGTATAATTTCGCTGGATATCGAATCAGCGCAATGGAAACAGGGTGAACTGCCACTGGCGAATGGCGAGATCAGCTGGAGAGATGCCGCTGTCACCGTTGCCGATACTGCTTCACTGGGTAACGTAACGATCCTGTTAAGCGAATCGGATCAACAGCTGCTCACAGCCGAAATAAAAAACCAGGGCGGCGATATCAAGATCAATGGTACAGCAGGACTGGTGCCGGAAGCAGACTATACTGTAGATATAAAACTGCTACCTACAGCAACTGCAAATAATAATATAAAGCAGAGCCTGGGCATGTTCGCACAAAGACAGAGTAACGGTGAATACACATTAAATAAAACCGGTTCGCTTAACCAGATAATGTAAACCCTGAACAAACATTCCATATAAAAACTATGACTCAAAAAATTAACGGTATAAAAGTTACCAGTGAAAACAAGTGCTCTTTCTGTACCGGTTCGATCTGCTGCACCTATGTGACCCAGCATTTAGATACCCCGCGTTCAAAAGAAGATTTTCGTCAACTGCTGTGGCAGGTGTCACATCAGAATGTGAAACTCTACAAGGATGACGACGGCTGGACATTACTGGTCGACGGTAAATGCCAGCATCTGCAGGTTAACGGTGATTGCGGCATCTATGATGAACGACCAGACATCTGCCGCGAGCACACCAATGACTACTGCGAGTTTGACGCACCATCAGAAGACGGTTTCGAACTGTACTTTGAAAACTATTATGACCTTTTGAAGTACTGTAAGAAGCGTTTCAAATCCTGGGACAAAAGATAGATCAATCTTTAACAGCTACCACCATCGAATGCCTGCGCTCAGCGTTCAAGGATATAGATAAGATCAAGAGACTGCCGGGCACCGGTACTCGACTCCAGGCTGAAACCCCGACCCAGGCTATAACGGATCCTGAAAGCACCGGGTTGGCCCTGGGTACCGAACAGGTAACGTACATATAACCTGTCATTGATGCGCTTACCCGCAACCATAGCAGCCTGGTTAGCCTCATTGGTTTCAAAACTGACTTCATCCAGCCCGAGGATACCACTGTCGCCGCCTGGCACCAGCTGCGACAGCCCGAGCGCCAGTGCAGCGCCTGCGGTTTCATTTTCGTTATTGGGCGGGCGATCGAGCAGCAGGAACGCCAGTACGTCACGCTCGCTCATCGACGGCCGGGAGAACGGTTCTGTTTTAACGTTCTGCGCAGATCCGGTCAGGCGTAGACCTATGATGTACTGCCGGTTTTCGTATATCGACTCACGGCTTACCTGGATGTTGATCAGCGGATCATCCAGCGGCCCGGTAAAAGTGAGTTCGCCACGGTCTACGCGCAGCTCTTTACCATAGCCGGTGAGGAAGCCATCACGAACACGGACGGTGCCAGCACTGCGAAGAAAACCGCCCCGGCTCTGGGTCAGCCTGAGCCCGCCTTCCAGCCGACTGTTCAGACCAAAGCCATTGAAGCGCACATCATCACCGAGCAATACCTCGACATCGGCAGTAACGATCATTTCTTGCTGTTGCTCGATTTCACCTTCCCCTGTATGTACGATCACGTCGTCAGAACGAGGGACGGCATTTTTTGGTAAGGCACGAATAACGGCAGTCGCATGCGGGATCAATATTGAACCGCTGATATCGAATACACCTTTACCGATATGCAACTTGAGATCAGGTGAGGTATCAAGACTCAGTTCAGGTATACGCAGGCTGGCAAGGTTCTGGCCCTGTATATGGATATCGGCTTCGAGACCCGGTTTTTCCGTTGCACGCACCTCTCCGATGATACTGGCACTGCCATCACCCGAGCGCAGCTCGCCAGTCACCTGCAGTTTATCACCACCGCTACTCTGCGCCTTGACGTTGATACCGCTCAAGGTAACACCGGCATCTGACAGTTCCAGCAAACCGTCGTTAAGATATGCACCCCCGGTGAACAGGGGATCACCCAGTGTACCGCTGGCATCGAGGTCAAGCGTCAATTCACCCTGCAATTTACCCAGTTGAACCACACGGCGTGCCAGCGGCCGCAGCAGTTCGATACTCGGTAACCTGCCTTTGGCTGATGCCTTTAACGGGCTTTCAGCAATCAGCGGTCCGCTGACGGTAGCAGTCGCCGTCACATTCAGCCCCTGTTCGCCCGTCAGTTTGGCGGTGACATTCGTCTGCTTATCGTCCGAGAGCAGATCGATAAGGACTTCCTCGAGTACTGTCTCGAATCGATCGACCTCATCGCTGTATGCCACTACTGTGCGTGATTGCCGCCATTGAAGCTGACCCTGCAGGCCTTTACTGTTGCGTGCCAGCTTCAGCTCTACATTGATCTTGCCGGCGAGACTATAACCTTCTGCCAGTAAAGGCTGCAGCGTGTTCAGCGCAAAGCTGTCGATAGTGACCTTACTTTGCAGTGTACCAGGCCCCCAGTCGCTGGCATCTATGCAGATGCTGGCCGCGTTCTGTTTCCAGCAGTGTGCTGCAAGCTGTCCAGCGTTAGCGGACAGGCGAAGTTCCGGCTGCTGCTTTAACTGCCAGCTTTCAAAGCCATCGGGCTGGATATAGCCGTAATCGAAACGCTGCGTAAGGTACTCGCCATCCCAGCCACCGTTGCTATGAAACTCGGCATCGACCACTCCGCCAGCCAGCTTCATCGTTGATCGAAAATCAGTAAGCTTACCGGCCAACGTCATATCAAGATTACCGAGTTGATGGTTGCCGCTTACCAGGCCTATGGCAGCAAGCGTGCCCGTCAGCTGATTATCAGCCTGCAGTTGCCCGCTAAAACGAAA
>CBDUKK010000012.1:0-14093 GCA_965367795.1 uncultured Gammaproteobacteria bacterium | reverse complement strand
CATTGAACGGGAACATCAGGATCGACGTGATACCCCAGCCTGCGCCGGTGAGGAACACCGAGACCAGGTACCAGCGCCGAATAACAAACTTGTCTATCGAACTGGTTACATCTTTAGAATACAGCCTGAAATAGTGTACTGCAGAGCGATATAGAAACAGCAATATCATGACGCCCAGCCAGACACTCAAAACTTCGTGCGGCAGGTTTTTCCAGATCAGCCCTACCCAGATGATGGCCATAGCGATGCCCGCGATATTGCTAAAACCGGATCCGGTGATTAAGCGTTCGACCTGGGTCTGCAATATGCGTTCATCATGCTCACTGACAGCACTATCCTTTGGTTCGCTGACAGCGATGCCCGGGGGTTGTGATTGCGATATCATGCTGATTATCTTCGGTGTTTATTATTTAAGACTCTTTAACTATTAAAAAATAGCCTATTCGCCAGATAAAAGCCATGAATTACGGGTTTATGCCTGCTCAAACATTGGCAAACCGGTCCGCTTTACCTAACCATCGCCTGATCAGGGGTTTTACTGCCTGCGGATGATTCTCGATGATATATGAAGCGGTTTTTTTAACTTCGGGAAACCATTTTTCATCACGCAAGATATCGGCGATACGCATCTGCATCAGACCGGTCTGCCTGGTGCCCAGCACCTCACCCGGACCGCGCAGTTCAAGGTCTTTCTCTGCCACCTTGAAACCATCATTGGTCTCCCTGAGGATACCCAGGCGCTGTTTTCCCGTCTCTGATAGCGGCGCCTGATACATCAGAACACAGGCACTCTGTTTGCCGCCACGACCGACCCGGCCACGTAGCTGGTGCAATTGCGCCAGCCCCAGGCGTTCCGCATTCTCTATCACCATGAGTGACGCGTTCGGCACATCGACACCGACCTCGATCACCGTGGTCGCCACCAGCAGATCGATCTCGCTGTTCTTGAACTGCGCAACGATAGACTGCTTGGCCTCCTGCTTCATGCGTCCATGTACCAGGCCGACGCGGACACCACCCAGCTCGGCACTCAACTGCTCGGCAGTCACCTCTGCTGCCTGGCACTGCAGGAACTCAGACTCTTCCACCAGGGTACACACCCAGTAGGCCTGCTCACCGTTCTCGCATGCTTTTTCGATACGATCGATGACCTCCTCTCGCCGCGCTGTCGAGACCACCACCGTGGTCACCGGCTTACGGCCCTTCGGCAGTTCATCGATCACAGAATAATCGAGATCGGCATAGGCGGTCATCGCCAGGCTTCTCGGTATCGGGGTTGCCGTCATGATCAGCTGGTGCGGCACGATGGCTTGCTGGCCATCCCTGAACCGGCCTTTTTCGCGTAACGCCAGGCGCTGATGCACGCCAAAACGATGCTGCTCATCCACCACCAGCAGCACCAGCTTGTCAAACGATACATCGTCCTGAAACAGGGCATGCGTACCGATGACGACCTGGCTGTTACCGGTAGCGATACCAGCCAACTTCTGCTCTCGCTTCTTACCCTTGTCTTTTCCGGTCAGCAACAGGCAGCGGTGTTCACCGAACCACTGTTTGAAATTGGCAAAATGCTGCTCCGCCAGGATCTCGGTGGGGGCCATCAGGGCAAACTGAAAACCGCCATCGATAACAGCCCTGGCAGCCGCTGCGGCAACCACCGTTTTACCTGAGCCGACATCACCCTGGACCAGCCGCAACATCGGATGCGACTGGCTGAGATCGGCAAATATCTCGGCGATGACCCTGTCCTGTGCCGCGGTCAGCGCAAACGGTAACTGCCCGACAAAGTGCGCATGAGCAGAGGCTTCGATCGACAGTTTTTTTGCCGTGGTCTGTTTAATCTGGTAGCGCGACTGCAGCAGGCTTAATTGATGCGCCAGCAGTTCTTCGAACAACAGACGTTGCTGGGCTTTGCTTTTACACTGGTTTAATGCGAATACATTTTCATTTTTCCAGGGCCGATGGACCCGCAGCAGAGCGTTCACCAGGTCTGGAAACTGGTATTTTTCTGCAACGGCGGCAGGCAGCCAGTCGACCAGTTCTCCCTGGCTGATCTTCTCCAGCACCTGGTCAGAAAGTTTTTTCAACAGGGTCTGATGCACACCTTCCGTTTTCGGATAAACCGGGGTCAGCGATTGCTCGATATCGTCGTCCGACTCCTGCACTAGCTGGTATTCAGGATGGATGATCTCCAGGCGTGTCGCACCGCGACGAGCTTCACCGAAACAGCGCAGCCGGGCTCCATTACCCAGGTTAGCCTGCTGCGCTTTACTGAAGTGAAAAAAGCGCAACACGATGCCACCGGTATTATCCGACAGGTAACACAGCAGGGAGCGGCGGCCGCGGCCCATGAACTTTACTTCACTATGCTCGATAACACCTTCCACCAGGGCCTGCTGCCCGGCCTGCAACGAACCTAAGGCAGTAATTTTCGTCCTGTCCTCGTAGCGCATCGGCAGGTGAAAAAGTACATCCTGGATGTTATATATCTCCAGGCGTTTGAGTTTCTCGGCGACGGCCTGGCCAACACCTTTGAGAACCTGTACCGACTGGTACTCCAGAGCTTGCTTATTATCATCTTCCATTGGTTACACCGTCGCACTCCCTATGCGAAAACCGTTCACAGACAATAGCCTCTGTCACCTGGCTGCAGCGACGTAAAGCTGAAGAAACAGGCCCGTATCAGCAAAACTTATCCTGCGATTTTTACAGTTGCAGCACGGCATCCATCTCAACCCCGGCATCTTTCGGCAGCGCCGAGACACCGATGGCCGCACGTGCAGGATAGGGTTGCTGGAAGTACTCCGCCATCACTTCATTGACATGCGGGAAATCCGACAGGTCCGTAAGGAAGATGTTTAGCTTCACGATATTCGACAAGTCACCACCGGCAGCATTGGCAACCGCCTGCAGGTTCTGGAAAACCCGGTGTATCTGCAACTTGATATCACCTTCGACCATCTCCATGGTCTCGGGTATCAACGGAATCTGCCCTGACATGTAGACGGTATCGCCGACCTTCACTGCCTGCGAGTATGTGCCGATTGCCTGGGGCGCTTTGTCAGTAGAAATAATCTGTTTTGTCATTTTCAACTCTTTTATATTTAAGATACCTGTAAACGCAATAGCATCACAGGCGCATAATACGCATGACGCTCGATATACGGCGCAGCCGGCGCATCAACATAGCCAGGTGGTCGCGGTTAGACACTTTAAGCTGGTAGAAAAGGTTCATCGAAAAACCATCGCGGTCTTCCATGTAAACATTTTCGATATCGACATCACAATCCGAAATGATCGTCGCGGTCCTCGCCAGCAGACCGGGCTTGTTCTCTATCTCCAGCTTTATCTCACAGGTGAAATCACCACTGGCGTCATCCGCCCATTGCACATCGATATAGCTATCTGAATCCTTACGCTTATTCAATGCCTCGAGGTTCTTACAGCTCACACGGTGTACTACTATACCGCGGCCCTTGCTCAGCTTCGCCACGATATCGTCACCGGGGATAGGGTAACAGCAGCGGCCGTAAGAGACCACCATACCTTCTGTACCACTAATCGCCAGCGCTGACTGCGACTTCATCTCTTTGGTCTCTTCTGACTCACCATCAGAGATGCGCTCTGGCACCAGCTTTCTTACCACCAGGCTCGGCGGGCGATTGCCGAGACCGACATCTTCCAGCAGCCCGGAGATATCAGCGAAACCGTACTCTTTCAATGCGGACTTGATATTGTCTTTCTTAACATCATCCAGGCGCATGCCCAGCGGTTTCAGACAACGTTCGAGCAGGCGCCTGCCCTGCGACATGGCTTCATCGGCCTGCATATTCTTCAGGTAGTTGCGGATGTTGCTCCTGGCTTTTGCAGTCACCACATAGTTCAGCCATGCTGCATTTGGCCGTGAACTCGGCGAGGTGACGATCTCGACCGTCTGACCACTGTATAACGGTGTATTCAATGGTACGAAGCTATGATCCAGTTTCGCCGCCACGCAGCGGTTACCGATATCGGTATGCACGGCATAGGCAAAATCCACCGGCGTGGCATTTCGCGGCAGTTTCATGATGTCGCCATCGGGCGTATAAACATAGACCTCGTCATGGAACAGGTCGACCTTGACGTTCTCCAGGAACTCCATCGAATCACCGGCAGACTGCTGCATCTCCAGGATACCGGTCAGCCAGTCGCGCGCCCTGGCATGGGCCGTGATCTCGCCTTTCTCATCGGGAGATTTATACAGCCAGTGCGCCGCGATGCCGCTCTCGGCGAACTTGTCCATCTCCACGGTGCGCACCTGCACTTCCATCGGGATGCCGTGGGGACCATATAGCGCGGTATGCAAGGACTGGTAACCATTGCTCTTGGGAATGGCGATGTAATCCTTGAATCGGCCGGGGATCGGTTTGAACAGGTTGTGCACGATACCGAGCACCCGGTAACAGTCGTCGACCGAGTCCACCAGTACCCGCAGCGCATAGACATCGAGCACCTTGCTGAAAGGCAGGCGCTTATCTTTCATCTTGTTATAAACGCTGAACAGGTGTTTCTTGCGCGAGACGATCTGCGAGTCGATGCCCATCTCGACCAGTCTTGCTCCCAGCGCCTGGTTGATCTTGTCGATCAGTTCTTTGCGATGGCCACCGGCTTTCTCGACAGCATGCTCCAGCACACGGTAGCGCATCGGGTACATCGCTTTGAGCACCAGGTTTTCCAGCTCATGACGGATGGTGTATATACCGAGCCGGTTGGCGATCGGTATGTAGATCTCCAGCGTCTCCTGGGCGATACGGCGACGCTTGTCCGGCCTGAGCGCCCCCAGGGTACGCATGTTATGCAGGCGATCTGCCAGCTTGATCATGATGACGCGGATATCCTTCGCCATCGCCAGCAGCACTTTCTGAATGTTCTCAGCCTGCTGCTCTATCTTGTTCTTGAACTTGATGGTGGTTAATTTGCTAACGCCATCGACGAGGTGGGCGACATCGGTACCGAACTCGCGCTCCACCAGTTTTCTGGTCGCAGGCGTATCTTCCAGGACATCATGCAGGATCGAGGCGATGATGCTCTTAACATCCATATGCATCTGCGCGAGGATGCGGGCGACCGCGATAGGGTGATAGATGTAGGGCTCACCGGAGACACGACTCTGCCCCTCATGTAACTGCGCGCCGAACAGGTAGGCACGATAGACTTCTTTAACCTGCTCCTGATCCATGTATTCCGCGATCAGGTCACACAGGTCAGAGATCAGAAAACGCTCTTCCGCTATGGCGTCACTCTGGTCTTGCGTGCTGATGTCTGCCATCAGCTTATCCTAGGCCCATGCGACAGAAGCCTGCGGCCAGAGCAAAAAACGATGGGCACATCAAACACACGGGGATATGTGCCTGATGCGCCCATGATTAAATCCAGAGGACGTCTTATCAGCTTTCTTTGAAGCTTGCTTGCAAGCTTTCTTTCAGACTGTTCTCAAGCTCGGCAGACAGGTCGCCTTCGATCATGGCTTCGATGTCTTCCATCGGTGTTTCTTCCGGCGCTTCCAGGATCTCTTTATTGATCAGGTTTTCTGCGATCTCGCGCAATGCCAGAACGGTCGGCTTGTCATTATCTTCAGGCACCAGGGGTTCAGCACCCATCGCCAGCTGACGTGCACGTTGTGCGGCTACCAGGACCAGCTCGAAACGGTTCTCTACATTGTCCAGGCAATCTTCTACTGTTAGACGTGCCATAATTTTATCTCCAAAGTATTCTCTATAGTTTAACTTTTCATGCCTGTGATCAATGATTATGTCATCACTGTCCAGCTCATGAATTCGTGTCTGTCATCGGCAGCCTTACAACAGCTACCCGGTCGAGCCCAATAACCGTGCCAGCAAGTCGGCATGTTTTTGCTGCTGATGCTCATGCAGCATACGATTGCCCCTGATTATAGCGGCAAGATTATCTCTCGCCTCATCAAAATCGTCATTGATGATCAAATAGTCAAATTCGACATAATGCGACATCTCGCTGATGGCTTCCTGCATACGCCGCGCGATGATCTCCTCATCATCCTTACCGCGTGACGTCAGTCGCTCACGCAGCGCTTCGGTAGAAGGCGGCACGATATAAACCGACTTGCAGTCAGGCATCAACTGCCTGATCTGGCGTGCGCCCTGCCAGTCGATTTCCAGGATGACATCTTTACCTTTCAGCAACTGCTCCTGGATGTGCTGCCGCGAAGTACCGTACATATTACCAAATACGGTGGCATACTCAATAAATTCACTGTCTTCCACCATGGCTTCAAAGGTGTGCTTGTCGACGAAATGATAGTTGACACCATCGACTTCACCTTCGCGTGGCGCCCGCGTGGTATGCGACACCGAAACTTCGAGATCATCGACCTGCTCCAGCACCGCGCTGACCAGGGTTGTCTTACCCGCACCGGATGCGGCGGAAATGATATAAAGCGTACCGTTTGTCACACCAGGGCCCGTCGTTTCTCAGTAAATTTAAACAAGAGGTGTATTCTAGCAAAGATTACGCACTTTATTTCACGTCATATCATCAGCACGGGACGTGATCGGCATTAAATCAGTGGTTCCTGTGTACCGACAGCCGTGCGACATTCACCAGCATGGTCTTGCTCTCTGAGTCGGGTATATGCTCGAGCTCATCGATAGCCAGCTGCGCCTGTAGCTGCGCCATTTTTTCGGTGTACTGCAGGGCACCTGTGTGCCTGATGATCTCCTGCACTTCGTCTATCTGGTCATAACCGCCTTTTTCGATGGCCGACCTGATAACCGCGACCTGTTCAGCCGTGCCCTGCTGCATGGCGTAGATCAATGGCAGCGTCGGTTTGCCTTCTGCCAGGTCATCGCCGACATTCTTACCCATCTGCTCACTGTTCGAGCTGTAGTCCATGACATCATCGATCAGCTGAAACGCGGTACCGAGATAACGGCCATAGGCTGCCATGGCCTGCTCTTCTTGTTCACTGCGCAGGCATAAGACCGCGCCCAGACGCGCCGCCGCTTCAAATAGCTTGGCCGTTTTACAGTAGATGACTTCCAGGTATTTCTCTTCCGTGGTTTCGGCATCATGCACATTCATCAGTTGCATGACTTCACCTTCGGCGATGACATTGGTGGTCCTGGCCAGTATCTGCATGACACGCATATTGTCGACATCCACCATCATCTCAAAGGCGCGCGAATAAAGGAAATCACCCACCAGCACGCTTGCCGCATTGCCGAACAGGGCGTTGGCCGTCTCGTTCCCGCGGCGCAGGTCAGACTCATCGACAACATCGTCATGCAGCAGGGTTGCGGTATGGATAAACTCGATTATCGCTGCCAGCAGATGGTGCATCTCCCCCTGGTAAGCAAAGGATCTTGCTGACAGCAACACCAGCAGAGGCCGTAGACGCTTGCCACCGGAATTGATGATGTAATGGCTCAGCTGGTTTACCAGGGCGACATCCGAGCTCAGGCGCTGGCGGATCACTCGGTCCACGGCCTGCATATCAGCCTGGCACAGGGCCATCACATCATCAAAACCAAGCGTTTGCTCAGGCTGCATTTGTGGCTGCTTTATAGGGTCTACTTCAGACAAAATATACTCAGTTATTCAACCGGACATTAAACAGGGAATGCGAATCCTATGTAGTCAGGCCCTGCAGGTCAAGCCAATCTATAACCAATCCATGGTTTTAGCCTGCCGGCACGGCAACAAAATGCACCGCCAGTTAATAATTTATCCGCTTTAGGCTTGTCAGCACGTTTCTTAGCACGTATAATTTGCGCCCTTTCTGTCACGAATCTTTGGAGAACACCCATGTACGCTGTAATCAGTACTGGTGGCAAACAATATAAATTAGCTCAGGGCGATGTATGTCGCGTTGAAAAACTGGACGCTGAAGAAGGTGCTTCCGTCGAAATAGACAAAGTACTGATGATCGCTGACGGTGACAACATCAACATCGGCACACCTTTTGTCGACGGTGGCAAAGTTACCGCTACAGTTAAAGCACATGGTCGCGCTAAAAAAGTCGAAATCATGAAATTCAAACGTCGTAAACATCATCAGAAGAGAACGGGGCATCGCCAGTATTACACTGAGATCGAAGTGACCGGCATCTCTGCTTAATACATCTCTGCAAAATAAAGGTATTTGAACAATGGCACATAAAAAAGCAGCCGGTAGTACTAGAAACGGACGCGAGTCACAATCGAAGCGACTTGGCGTTAAAAAATTCGGCGGTCAGGCAGTGGTTGCCGGCAATATCCTGGTACGTCAACGTGGCACCAAGTTCCACGCCGGTACCAACGTAGGCATGGGCCGTGATCACACGCTGTTCGCGAAAACTGACGGTAACGTGACTTTCGAGGTCCGCGGACCGCTTAACCGCAAAACAATCAGCGTGACGCCAGCAAGCTAAACTGCTGAGAACACCAATGCGGTTAACTAAAAAAGCCCCGCATGGGGCTTTTTTTATTGCCAGCAACATAATAACCATCATTGCATGGCGATCATGGCGAGCAACGAAGCACTAATTTTTCAGGAAAAAATTTGAACGTGTTTTGTGCGACCCGTAGGGTGAATTACAGGGATGTAATCCATAATCTCTTCAGGCACCTGAGCCGCGAATTGAGGATTACCGCGTTCCTGGCAATGACGAAGATTTCTAAGCACCTGATTTTTTGAGTTAAACTACCGTTAATTAACAATAGAGCCGAACAATGCGTTTTGTCGACGAAGCAACCATAAATGTTATAGCCGGAGATGGTGGAACCGGTGTGGTCAGCTTTCGTCGTGAGAAATTCATCCAGTTTGGCGGGCCTGACGGTGGCGATGGCGGCGATGGCGGCAGCGTCTACCTGGTCGGCGATCATGACATCAATACCCTGGCCGATTTTCGCCACGTCCGTACCTACACCGCCGAATCCGGCATACGTGGCGCCGGCCAAAAAATGACCGGCAAAGGTGGCGATGACCTGTATATCCCTGTCCCTATCGGCACCTTGATCTATGATGATGACATCGATGAACTCATCGGTGACATCACCGAAAACGAACAGGCGATAAAAGTGGCACAGGGCGGCTTTCACGGCCTCGGCAACACCCGCTTCAAGAGCTCGGTCAACCAGGCACCCCGCCGCTGCACGCCCGGATCCCCCGGTGAGCGTCGCAGCCTGAGACTCGAATTGAAAGTACTGGCAGATGTCGGCCTGCTAGGTTTACCTAATGCAGGTAAATCGACCTTTATACGTTCGGTTTCAGCCGCTCGCCCCAAGGTAGCCAATTATCCATTTACCACACTGTTCCCTAACCTCGGTGTGGTACGCGTCGGCATGAACCAGAGTTTCGTGATCGCGGACATCCCCGGCATTATCGAAGGCGCATCTGAAGGTGCCGGCCTGGGCATCCAGTTCCTGAAACACCTGTCTCGCACGCAGTTATTGCTGCATATCATCGATATGGCGCCGTTTGACGGCAGCGACCCTGCGGAACAGGCTTTGACCATTATTAATGAACTGGATAGCTTCAGCCATGAACTCGCGCAGAAACCGCGATGGCTGGTGCTCAACAAAGCCGACCTTCTCGACGAGGACGAGCTTAAAGAAAAACGCGACGAGATCATCAAGCGCCTGGACTGGACAGGCCCGGTCTATACTATCTCGGCGATCAGTAAAGAGGGTACGGACAAGCTCGCCTTCGATATCATGCAGCAGCTAGAGCTGGACCGCGAGCAGGAAAGAGAGCAGCAGACAGAACAGGAACAAGAATAGAGCAATGACTTCCCGCCAGACCACAACACGCAAAACCGTGGCCGAATCAAAACGCTGGGTGATCAAGATCGGCAGTGCGCTGATCACCAATGATGGCCAGGGACTGAACCGCGAGGCAATCCAGTCATGGGTACAGCAGATCGCCGGTTTACGCGAGTCCGGCAAAGAGGTGTTACTGGTCTCCTCCGGTGCAGTCGCCGAAGGCATGGCCCGCCTCGGCTGGAAACTGCGGCCTCATGCGCTGCACGAACTGCAGGCCGCTGCCGCGCTCGGCCAGATGGGCCTGGTACAGAATTTTGAAAGCTGCTTCAAGCAACACGACATCCATACCGCACAGGTACTGCTGACGCATGAAGACCTGGGCAACCGGCAACGGTACCTGAACGCCCGCAGCACGCTGAAGACTTTACTCAAGCTGGGCGCCATACCGATCATCAATGAGAATGACACGGTTGCTACCGATGAGATCCGTTTCGGAGACAACGATACCCTCGGTGCACTGGTGAGCAACCTGGTGGAAGCCGATACCCTGATCCTGTTAACCGATCAGCAGGGCCTGTACGATGAAGACCCCCGCTTCAATAAAGATGCCGAACTGATCAGCGAATCCAGTGCCTGCAATAGCGAGTTACTGGGCATGGCCGGCGATGGCGGCGCCCTCGGCCAGGGCGGCATGCGCACCAAAGTAACCGCTGCCCAGCGGGCCGCTCGCTCTGGCGCCAACACCATCATCGCCTCAGGTTCCGAGCCAGATATCCTGCACAAGATAGCACGCGGCGAAACCGTCGGCACATTGCTGACAGCGGACAAGGAACCGATGTCGGCGCGCAAACAGTGGCTGGCTAACCAGCTTAAAATTTCCGGCAGGCTGCATCTCGACGCAGGCGCCAGCCTGGCCGTGCAGAAATCAGGCGTCAGCCTGCTGGCAGTTGGTGTCAGCAAAGTGGAAGGCAACTTCCAGCGTGGCGAAGTCGTCTCCTGCATCAGCAGCGAAGGCAACGAGATCGCACGCGGCCTGGTCAATTATGACAGCAAGGAAAGCCGCCAGTTACAGGGCATGACCAGTGAGAAATTCGAGAGCATCCTGGGGTATGTCGATGAGTCAGAACTGATCCACCGGGATAACCTGGTACTGCTGTAGCGCCCCTACTGCAATCCCCTGTATTTGCTAAAGGTTCAGCCGGCTCATTTCCGGTAAAATACACTGTTCCACTTGAGCTCCGGTATACAGCCCAACAATCTGCACAGCTGGCAAGTCTGAAAGAGCTGTAGACACGAAACCCCGTCTGCATTAAAACCGACTGTTGCCGGATACTGGAGGCTATCGCTTTATTGCAGCTGAAGAGACCGACATATTTTTGAAACCGCAGCGAAAGACGAGAGATACTGGATAACAGCGGCGCATTGAAACACTTTAATGCAACCGCAAAATCAGGGTAAAATATCGAGATGCCTTTATCAGATGACAAAAAAATAGAAACCCGGGACCGTATCAACCGTGATCCTGATTTTCGCGATGCCTTTCTCATCGAAGCACGCAACATGTACCAGAAAGCATTGCAGTTCAATGCCGCCCTGGAAGATGATATCAACCGTTTCGAGCAGATCCTCGGCGCCGAGCCTGAAACCTACGAATTCATGGAAGGCGAACTCGACGAGATCGATATCTTCGAACGCATACTGGACGCCTACGACCAGCAGTTACTGGAAGATGAAAAAAACAGCAGCACCATCAACTAGAAACATCTAAACGCTGCCAGACCAAACCCGGCAAAGAACTGGCACTGCAGAACTTAAGCCAGCCCCTGCAGTCGAAGAGACAGATAAATCAACAACGTACATCCACTGCAGTCATAAATTCAACCATGCTTAAATACAGATTACTTTCTATCGCTTTCTCTGCCCTCGCCCTGTCAGCCTGCAACCAGCCGGCCGAAGACCCCAGGGCTATCGCTGACAAATACTGGCTGCACATGCAGACAGGAAATATAACCGAAGCAGAAAAACTGGTCTCGACAAACAGTCGCCACGCCCTGCCAGCACAGGCCGAGCGCATGCCCTCTATCGCACAGCTCGACAACGGCGAAGCCAGAACGATCGTCAGCACTACCATCACCACGATAAACCCGAACACCGACTACAGGCAAACCGAGACCTTTGATACCGTGCTCGTGCTGCAACAGGGACAATGGAAAGTCGACCTCAACAACACCCGGATTCCACCCTCAGCAACCGCCAGGGAAGAAGATCTGCAGCAGCTTAAACAGGAACTATCGGAATCGATGCAGGAAAACATTGAGTCTATGGACGATGCCATGACGCAAGGCATGGAGATGCTAAACGAAGCACTCGAAGAAGGCTCGAAAGAGATGGGCGACTCTTTGCTACACCTGATGAACGAACTCAACGAGTCTATGCAGGAAGCTGTCGAAAAGATGAAAGAACGCCGTGAACAGCAGATGCAGCAGCAACAGCAAGCGCCGCAACAGGCACCGGAACCTGACCCGCGCAAGGGCGAAGGAATGCTATAGACTATACGTCCAACGGGCTTTTTACACCACGGCCGCCCTTGTTTAACACATGCGTATAGATCATCGTAGTCGATACATCAGCATGCCCAAGTAGATCCTGCACCGTTCTAATATCGTAGCCTGTTTCCAGCAGGTGCGTAGCGAACGAGTGCCGCAAGGCATGACAGCTAACCTTCTTCATCAGACCGATTGACTCAGCAGATTTTTTTATCGATTTCTGAATATTGTTTTCATGCAGGTGGTGGCGCATCGTCTTCTTAGAACGCGGATCTGTCGATAATTTAACGGATGGAAACAGATACTGCCAGCGTAACTCCTTCGCAGCATTCTTATACTTTCTCGATAAAGCGCCAGGCAAAACTACTTCACCGTACCCCGCGGCAAGATCTTTCTTATGCAATTGTGCAACCTTGTTAATCTGCTGCATCAGCTCCGGCTTGAGTTTATCAGGCAATGGTACAACTCTGTCT
Organism: uncultured Gammaproteobacteria bacterium; assembly: GCA_965367795.1. Taxonomy (GTDB): domain Bacteria; phylum Pseudomonadota; class Gammaproteobacteria; order SZUA-229; family SZUA-229. Next base: position 1,316 of record CBDUKK010000012.1, on the reverse strand, counting down.
TTGTTACCTTTACCCTGCCGCACCACGATCTGTCCATAGTCAAAATCGATATCAAAAACACGCAGCCGCACACATTCCATCAAGCGCAGTCCGGCGCCATACATGAGACTGGCCATCAACCTGTGCAGGTCATGGCTGACAGCAGAGAGTAACTGATTGACTTCGCCTCGAGATAGCACAACCGGTAATCGTTTCGGTTTTTTCGCACGTTGAAAATCAATCTTCCCTTCAAGCTCGACATTCAATACACGCTTAAATAAAAAAACCAGCGCATTTAATGCCTGCCCCTGCGTGCTCGCTGAAACGTTACGCTTCACCGCAAGATATTCTATAAACACAGAGACCTTATCAATCGTAATATCTGCTTCGGTCTCGATTGATGAAAATACCAGAAATCGCAATACCCAGTCAGAATATGCCTGTTCGGTCCTGATCGAATACTGCCTGGAACGAATCTCAATCATCAGGCGCTCCAGCAATTTTTCAAACTTTATCTTACAGTCCTTATACCTCTCCGCGTTACCAGAATCGTGAGACGATGGTTGATGATAAACAGTACGCGCAACTGTCGCATGATCAACTGGCAAATCACGCGCATCATCCATGAGCTGACGCCAGTCATAACCATCACACCAGGAAACAATTACCAATTCAGAAAAAAGAATTCTCAAGGCATCGACAACCTGATTGAATTGCCAGGCAACCATATTTTCATTTCTGCCTATCCCTTCTATATATGCCTCCACATCCTCTTGAGTAGTCGCCGCCAGACGACGTCCTGATCGAGAATGAATAAAAGTCTCGACATGACGAACATACCAGCGCCTGGCACCCTCAGGTACATTTTGCTCAGTAATTTTAAGAATATACTTATCCCAGAAACGGGCAATAGAATCAGTCATATGCATCTCCTTGCAAACTAATATAAATCCATGTAAAACAGCATTTATAATATTATTAAGATAGAACCACGTCAAATGATTGATTTTTTTCTGCCTATCCCAGAACGTTGTTTCTGTCTAATAAACTGTTAGGCAAAAAAAGGAAATCAAAATCGAATGACAGAACGTGGAATTGTTATTTGTCCTCCCTTCGAAGTATTACCTGCTGGTGGTATTCGCTGTGGAGGAAATACAGATGACCTAGAGCTAAGAAAATACTTATTGTATTTCGATAAAATCGATTACCCTGATAATAATTTTATATCAATCGGTTCCTCACCTGATATAGCATATTTAGAAAGTACTGGCATTGTAAGGCGGCCGAAGGTTAATTTTTCCGGCAGCCTAAGCTCAGGTAACGGTGAGTTTTTTATT
>CBDUKK010000011.1:0-14224 GCA_965367795.1 uncultured Gammaproteobacteria bacterium | reverse complement strand
GCTATCCAGAGATATCATTCATCGTGAGTCTGGTGGTGAACCTTCTGTAATAAGGCAATGGTTCAGAGACCGTGGAGTTGGTGTTAATGCGACTATAAAAGCAGTACGACAGCTAGTACCGGATACAAACCTGGTTTGTGAAACGCTGGTGACAGCGACTGATATCAGCCGTGATCAAATACTAGATACTTTTGAAAAATATTATGTACCTGGAAATATGGCATTGATAATCGTCGGTGATTTCGATCGTGATAAAGTGATGCAGCAGATACGTCGTACTTTTGGAAGCATGCCGGCAGGACCGTTACCAGAAAGGAAAAAAACCGGTTATGAAAAAAGCTCGAGTTTTGATCCTGTAACAGGAACGCTTTCACCCTTTCTTAGCGATGATGCTAATATCGGTATCATGTATCGACTTCCAGGGTACTGGTCTGATGATCATTACCCGATGATGGTGCTGGAAGAATATCTTCACTATAAAGTAAGTGAAGTTATCCGCATACAACGTGGTTTGGCCTATGCCCCGGATACCTGGAGTTATAGGACAGAGCAATTCGGATTGTTTGGTGTTTATGCAGATGTAGATATTGATGATATAGACGATGCCCTATTATTGATAAAGCGTGAGATGACATCTCTTACTGAGCATTACCTGAGTGAAGAGCTATTAGAAAAGTCCAGGTTAAAAATATTGCTTCGCAGTGTACAGGGTTATGAATCGAATAGTGAGTTTGCGGATTATTATTCGACCCAGTATGTTCTATTCAAAAAAACCAGAAGCTTCGAAAACGTGGAACAGAAAATAGAATCCGTTACACTTGATGATATAGAAAGAGTCATAAAGCAATACCTGTCAGATGATAAATCTGTGACGATATATGAAACGCCGACACTGACCTACTCCCAACTCTATCTTATATTATCACTTTTATTCTTGATCATTATCCTGGTTTTTTTCGTGTCGTACATCAGAGTTCACGGACATTTAAAAAATATATTTAAATAAAATAGTCATGTTGGTTTTAAATAATATTTTAATGAAAATGAACCTGTTTACTGGTACTGGATTTCTAAGGCATATATGAGTAGTGAGAAAATGACTAATACAATTAAAAACGCGGCAGTCTTATTGATTCATTGCCCGGATAAGCCAGGTATCGTGGTTGCGATTACAGATTTTATCCATAAGAATGATGGAAATATTCTATATCTTGATCAACATGTAGATACAGAGCGTGGCATATTTTTTATGCGCATAGAATGGGACCTTTCAAACTTTGTCATCCAGCGTGAAAAGATAGCAGAGTATTTTGATACTCTTGTCGGATCTCGTTACCAGATGACATCACAGCTACACTTCTCTGATGCAAAACTGCGCATGGCGTTGTTTGTTTCAAAGTTGCCACACTGCTTTTATGATTTGCTGGCGCGATATGAATGCGGAGAACTAAATGTTGAGATACCGGTAATAATAAGTAATCATAACGACCTGAAACATGTCGCGGAAAGATTAGGTATAGATTTTCACTGTATAGCTATTACAGGTGAAAACAAACAACAGCAGGAAGAGAAACAAAAAGAACTGTTGATGAAACATAACATCGATTTCATCGTGCTGGCGAGGTATATGCAGGTGTTGAGTGACGATTTCGTTAAGGCGTATCCGCAACGAATCATAAATATACATCATTCATTCCTGCCGGCCTTTCCTGGCGGCCGCCCTTATCACAGTGCATATGAGCGTGGTGTAAAAATAATTGGTGCAACGAGTCATTATGTTACAGCTGAACTCGATGCTGGACCGATCATCGAACAGGATGTAGTTCATGTCAGTCACAAGGACACTGTTGAAGATATGGTGAGGATCGGGCGAGACCTGGAAAAGATCGTGCTGGCAAGAGCGGTGCGCCATCATGTACATCACGATCTATTGGTGTACGAAAATCGCACAGTCGTTTTTGAGTGATTTTCTAAACAACCTTTAGATTTTCAGAAAATCGAATCAGGTTGCGTATTTAGAAAGTGCGATACTCTTCATATGTCGTAGAGTTTTTTCTATGTGCTCAGTGTCGAAGTCAGTTTATATGGTCTGGTAATAAAGGTTCTGTGGGTGTTTGGCCTGGGCAAAGAAGAACCAGCGTTCTGCGAGCAGCCCGATATACTGTACGATAAAAGCCAGGACAAATAATATAAACATGTTACTGGCCAGCGCGCCTGATAACAGTGCGACAGGAACCACAAAAACCAGTACTAAGAAGACCCATTTGATACTTTTGTACAGCGAAGGTTTGGCACCGTGAAAATATTCACGGGTATTGAATGAGCCGCCCATTGAGCCTTGAGCCTTCTGTTTTATGCTGGTATGACGAATACCGATAGCAGAACTCAGGTTAGATTTATATTTTATTCTCGTGTTCCTGATTAACGATGCCGATCGTGTAATAAAAGCAGTAACAGTGAGCACGATCGCCCAGCCACCATAAAAATTTATCAGGTCTGATTCGACATAAGATGCAAAAGCAGTACTTAGGGCGAAGCCAGAAGCCATTCCCAGTAATACATAATTAACGACGGTTAGAGGAGTCGCCCACTCTTGCAGGAACTTGATACAGGCATAAATCATCGCGGTACAGATAAATAAAGCGAATGCCAGGACCATGTTGATGGCGCCGACAAATAAAGAAAGATCGACGATGAAAGCATCGCTCAAGGAAAACAGCACAGGGTTCCAGCCGCTGATATGGATCATCGAATAAATAAAAGTGGTCGCCATAAATGCAGGTAATACGATAACTTCACGAGACAGCCACGATGTCCTCCATTTAGCGGCAGAACGCCAGGCCCGTTCCGGGCGACCTAGATGGAAGAATGAAGAAATCAGTCCGCCGACTAAAAAAACCAGGGCGAGTAAACTGCCATAGCCATAAAAACCAGGTGAGTCCTGTACTGGCAATACCTTGATCACAGAATATAACTGGCCTGTATACAGGGCTAAAAATAAACCCTGGCCTACGCCGATTAGTGTCGTTAGAAAAATAACTGAAAAAGCAGGATGCATAATATTGTCTCTTAATGTAGTCGTGCAAAACTTAGGTGTTTAGTATTCGCACAGTGCTACTTACCAACTCATAATATCGTCTAAGGTTTGTTCATCATCATCAGGCATTGGTAACTGGCGCTCCTTGTTGAGCGGGTTATCAACGCGGGTAAGCTCATCGCGATGTATCGTTATATTCGTCTTGCGTCGTGGCAGATAATGGTTGGCGGGTTTTGTGCCCCACTCTGGCATTAACTGATAACCACCATTATCTCGAATCTGTTCAGATACATTGGAATCCGGGTCATTTACATCGCCAAATAAGCGTGCACTGGTCGGACAGGCGAGGACACAAGCCGGTTTGCGTTCAGACTCGGGCAATGATTCATCATAGATGCGATCGACACATAAGGTGCACTTTTTCATCACCTTCTGGTTCTCGTCGACCTCTCGTGCTCCATAAGGGCAGGCCCATGAACAATATTTACAGCCGATACACTTGTCATAATCGACGAGTACGATGCCGTCCTGTTCACGTTTGTAACTGGCGCCGGTTGGACAAACAGGAACACAGGGCGGCTCTTCGCAGTGTAGACAGCTCTTTGGAAAATGGACCGTTTGGGTGTTAGGAAACTCCCCTATTTCGAAGGTTTGAACACGGTTGAAAAAAGTGCCGGTCGGGTCCTTGTCATATGGGTTGTAGTCGGACATATATCCAGCCGTACCCGAAGTGTTCCATTCCTTACAGCTGGTCACACAGGCATGGCAGCCAACACAAACGTTTAAATCGATAACTAAAGCAAGTTGCGTCATATCTGTTACTCAGTCCTGTTGGATTTGGTCCCGGCAAAATATTTTAACCAGCGGCCACTCATGAATTTATTACGAGTTTTAGTGCCTGGTGTCGTTGCGCCCGCTTTGAATTGCGGATAGGTTTCTTTCGGTTCATCGGCGGCTGCAGGATATATTTTTACCCGTACGTCATACCAGCCGGCCTGGCCGGTTACCGGGTCAGAATTTGACAGGTGCTCCCCTGCTTTGCTCGGCGGCAACTCTTCGCTGATCAAGTGGTTCAATAAAAAGCCTTTTTTGGATTCGTTGGCTTTATTCTTCAGGCCCCACGCACCACTGGCTTTACCGATGGCGTTCCAGGTCCACACCGTGCCGGGTTCGACGGCTTCCGAGTGGCGGCACATGCAGCGTACTTTGCCATGCATCGACTCTACCCACATCCACTGTCCATCAGCGATGCCAGCCGCTTCAGCCGTTTTGGTGTTCACATGCAGGTAATTGTGGGTATGTATCTGGCGTAGCCAGGCATTCTGCGAATCCCAGGAATGGTACATCGCCATAGGTCGTTGCGTGATCGCGTTTAACGGGAACTGCTGCAGGTCTGTCTGTTGCGCCTCCAGGGTATCAGAGTAAAACGGTAACGGATCGAAATGCGTATCGATGCGTTCACGTAGATGTTCCGGCGGCTGTTTACCATCGGACTTGCCCTGTGCGGCGAGACGGAATTTCTGCAACACTTCACTGTATATATGAATGTTTATCGGTTCAGCATAGCGTGTCAGGCTGTGTCGTTTTGCCCATTCCAGGTAGCCCTGGTTCCAGTTCCGCATGTACTGGTATGACTTTGGCAGCTCATAGTGGTAAACACAGTTGTTCTTTTCGTACATCTCCCACTGGTTGGGGTTGGGCTCCCCTTTCATGAATTTCTCGCCGCCTTTGCCGCGCCAGCCAGCGAGGAAACCGATGCCTGAATCAGGGGCAGTTTCGTAATTAATGATGAAGTCAGGGTAATTTCGATATTTTCTGTCACCCTGCTCGTCAACAAAAGCGGGCAGTTTCAGGCGTGTACCTATTTCTATCAGGACTTCCTGAAAAGGTTTGCACTCTCCGGTTGGAGGTAACACGGGAATTCGGACCGAATCAACGGGGCCGTCAAACTCCGATATAGGACGGTCTAACATCGACATGACATCGTGGCGCTCTAAATATGTGGTGTCCGGCAGAACCAGGTCAGCATAGGCAACCATTTCCGACTGGAACGCGTCACAGACGATCAGGAAAGGAATTTTATACTCGCCCTGCTCGTCTTTATCGTTCAACATATTGCGGACTTCTTCCGTATTCATGGTCGAATTCCATGCCATGTTGGACATGAAGATCATCATGGTATCGATCGAATAAGGGTCGCCGCGCCAGGCGTTGGTGATCGCATTCTGCATCAGCCCATGGACAGCCAGCGGGTGTTCCCAGGAAAAGGCTTTGTCGAGGCGGATAGGCTGGCCGTCATCATCGACAAACAGGTCATCCGGGTCAGCAGGCCAGCCCAGAGGCATACCATTTAGCGGTGTATTCGGTTGAATATCATCCCAGCTGGTCGCTGTTTTTGCACAAGGCGGAATCGGTCGTGGGAAAGGCGCCTTGTGACGGAAGCCTCCGGGACGGTCGATGGTGCCAAGAATGCTCATCAGGATAGACATGCCGCGGATGGTTTGAAAGCCATTTGACTGTGCAGCCAGGCCTCGCATGGCATGGAAAGCGACCGGGTTGCCGGTGATATGGTCGTGTTCTTTACCCCAGGTATCAGTCCATGAGATCGGTAGCTCGATTTTCTCATCACGCGCGGTAATGCCCATCTCGTAGGCGAGACGCCGGATGGTTTCGACAGGAATACCGGTAATGTCAGATGCCCATTCAGGGGTGTAGTCTTTGACACGGTCGACTAGTAGCTGGAACGCTGGTTTTACAGGTGTTCCATCATCCAGCTTAAACTCTCCCAGTAGATAAGGGTCGGAGCCTTCGGTGTGCATGGAGATGGGCTTATCTAGATCCCGGTCCCACCATAATTTGTTTTGTGCATCGAAGCAGCCCTCTTCTTTTGGTACTTCGAAACGGACAAACATGCCGTGTTCTGAAGAGTTTTCGTCCATATTGACCAGTTCGGCGGAGTTCGTGTATTTTACAAGAAAATCGCGGTCATATAGACCCTGTTTGATGATTTCGTTGATCAGAGCGAGGAATAATGCGCCGTCAGTACCGGGTTTGATCGGAATCCACTCATCAGCTATACCAGCATAACCGCTGCGGACCGGATTGATGGCGATAAATTTGCCTCCCTGGCGCTTGAACTTGGCTAATTCGATCTTCATCGGGTTGGAATGGTGGTCTTCAGCCGTACCAATCATGATGAACAGCTTGGAACGGTCAAGATCAGGTCCGCCGAATTCCCAGAATGAACCGCCGATAGTGTAGATCATTCCAGCGGCCATATTTACCGAGCAGAAACCGCCATGTGCCGCATAGTTTGGCGTGCCAAACTGTTTAGCAAACAGGCCTGTCATTGCCTGCATCTGGTCACGGCCGGTAAACAGTGCGAATTTCTTGGGGTCGGTCGCGCGGATCGATGCCAGTCGCTCTTCCATGATAGAAAAAGCCTTATCCCAGGAAATCTCTTCGAACTCGTTATCACCCCGTTTGCTTTTTGCTTTTCGCATCAACGGCTTGGTTAGTCGTGCTGGAGAATACTGCTTCATGATGCCAGATGCGCCCTTGGCACAGATTACACCTTTGTTCAGCGGATGCTCAGGGTTGCCCTGTATATACCTGACTTCCCCGTCTCTCAAGGTAACGCGTATACCGCATCGACAGGCACACATATAACAAGTCGTATTTTTGGTCTCTATACGACTATTTTCATCAGTCGCTTTTGATGTCGGATTGTGTACCGGTTGAGACATAAGTTTTTATCCTGGGGCGTGTAAGTATCGTTTTGCAAAAATATCGAGTAATGATATCAACAGCTTACTGTACTTGAATCGATTGGCTTTGGCTAATCAGCATTATTAAAGTAGCCATAAAACATCCTAATATTCTAATATAAATTCAGCTTATGGGTACTGAAGTTGTGGTAAACAAAGCTATATATGGTCTATCCAAATGGGATATGAAGGCCAATTACATAACACCAGGCATCTGTTGTTGATTATATAACAGGTTGATTGCATGGAAAATAATTAAAAATATGTCATATTTTCGACAAAATAAAAATATGTGCTATATAAAGTGATAGAGACTTTATAAAGAATTCGGCTACGGCAAGTAACAGCCGAACAAAATGAGACTAAATTTTGACGATTATTTTGAATTTGATGGGACAAGGAAAATGAATTTATCTCATAATACAAGTTGGTTTATCGGTATTTTTGCATTTGTAGCACTGTTTACTGGTTCTAGCATGTTGAGCAGTGAATTTAGTAATCAGCGGAGCATGAATCAGTTTTCTGATCTGACAGACTCTGATATTGAAATGATCCTGGCTGTTAAGGCTGAAATGCAAGCAGCAAAAATTCAGTCGAACTAGCCTCCGTTTGATAATCTAGCATTATCTTCTCACCGCTCATCTTCGGGTGGTGACAGTCAAAACAGCCAGATATGCATTCTAATGGCATGCTATCCGGCTGTTTTTTTTACCTAAATCACTGATTTGTCTTAACCGGGTTTGTATTATAATAGGCAGCCTTATTTTTGAGGTTGACCATGTTTTATTCTGATTCTTTCGATGTTGTCGTCATAGGCGGTGGACACGCTGGCACAGAAGCCGCGCTGGCTTCTGCGCGTATGGGCGTAAAAACCCTGTTATTAACACATAACATCGAAACCCTGGGCCAGATGAGTTGCAATCCGGCCATCGGTGGCATCGGTAAAGGCCACCTGGTAAAAGAAATTGATGCCATGGGTGGCATCATGGCGAAAGCTGCCGATCGTGGTGGTATCCAGTTCAGAATTTTAAACAGCCGTAAAGGTCCAGCGGTAAGAGCGACACGCGCCCAGGCTGACCGCGTATTATACAAGGCAGCGGTTCGTGAGGCGCTGGAAAAGCAGCCGAACCTTTCTATATTTCAGCAGGCCGCTGATGACCTGATCGTCGAAACTGTTGATGGTGAAGAACGGGTAACAGGTGTCGTCACCCAGATGGGGCTTAAATTTCGCACCAGGACGGTAGTACTGACGGTTGGCACTTTCCTCGGTGGTCTGATCCATATCGGTGAAAAAAATTACTCTGGCGGTCGTGCAGGTGACCCGCCATCGATTGCGCTTGCGAACCGTCTGCGTGATATGCCATTTCGCGTCGAGCGATTAAAAACCGGTACGCCACCGCGTATCGATAACCGCTCCATCGATTATTCAGAGCTGGCGGAACAGCCCGGAGATACCCCTTTGCCTGTTTTCTCGTATACCGGCAAAGTAGAAGAGCATCCTCAGCAGGTCAGTTGTCACATAACACATACCAATGAGAAGACGCACGATATCATTCGTGAGGGATTGCATCGTTCACCGATGTACAGCGGCGTAATCGAGGGTATAGGCCCACGTTATTGTCCATCGATCGAAGATAAGGTGGTCCGCTTCGCCGACAAGAGCTCACACCAGATCTTTATCGAGCCGGAAGGTCTAACGACGACCGAAGTTTACCCAAATGGTATTTCTACCAGTCTGCCTTTTGATATGCAGCTAGCGTTCGTTCGCTCAATGAAAGGTTTTGAAAATGCCCATATCACGCGGCCGGGTTATGCCATCGAGTATGATTTTTTTGATCCGCGTGATCTCAAATCCTCGCTGGAAACGAAGTATATTAACGGTCTGTTTTTTGCAGGACAGATCAACGGTACAACCGGTTATGAAGAGGCGGGTGCGCAAGGACTGCTGGCAGCGATCAATGCTGCACGACAGGTTCAGCAGAAAGATGCCTGGGTGCCAACCCGTGACCAGGCATACATAGGGGTGCTGGTAGATGATCTCGTTACTCTGGGTACACAGGAACCATATCGAATGTTCACCTCGCGTGCGGAATATCGCCTGATATTACGTGAAGATAATGCAGACCTCCGACTTACCGAGCAGGCCCATGAGATGGGTTTGTTGACCGATGAACACTGGCGTGCTTACTGTGAAAAGCGTGATTCCGTTATTAATGAACAGGCGCGACTAGCATCATTAAACATTCAGCCAGACTCTGATTTTGGAAAGCGGTTTTCAGCCAGGCTTGGCAAGACGCTGGCTCGAAATTATAAAGCGTGTGACCTGTTACGACGCCCAGAAATTGACTATTCAGCGCTGATTGAAATTATCGGGCAGGGCGATAAAGTAACCGAGAGTGTTGCTGAGCAGGTAGAGATCCAGGCGAAATATTCCGGTTACCTTGATCGTCAGCAGGATGAGATAGATAAAGCAAAACGTCATGAGCAAACAGCGATCCCTAACATCATTGATTATGCCGGGGTGCGTGGTCTGTCTGCCGAAGTTCAGCAGAAATTGAGCGATCACCGTCCGCAAACGATAGGCCAGGCAGGGCGAATTCCAGGCATAACGCCTGCGGCTATCTCGTTGCTGATGGTTCACCTTAAAAAAGCTGCGAAGTAAGCCTGTTAAAAATCTTTAAAGATACCGGACATGTTTTGAAAGAGCCTCTACGTCAGCAACTTGTGTTTGGTCTTAAACAGATGGGGCTGCATTTCCCGGTGCCGGTACAGCAGAAACTGGTACATTACATACAGTTGATCGCACGCTGGAATAAAACCTTCAACCTGACCGCAATCCGGGATGTCGAAGAGATGGTGAGCAAGCATCTGCTCGATAGCCTGGCGGTGCAACCTTATATTGAAGGTGAGACCATACTGGATGTTGGCAGCGGCGCCGGATTGCCAGGCATCCCGTTTGCCATCACATCACCGGAAAAACGTTTTGTTCTGATCGATAGTAATGGTAAAAAAACCCGTTTTCTAATGCAGGCGAAGATTGACCTGAAGCTGGACAATGTCGAAGTGATCCACCAGCGCGTAGAAGATTATCAACCCGTTGCCGATGGACATAGGATATACTTTGACGTTATAACAGCGCGGGCCTATGCGGCGACTGAAGATATATTAAGCAGCACAGCGCACCTGCAGGGTGATTCCACCAGCATACTGGTAATGCAGGGCAAGCTGGATGAGCGGATTGGTAACGATCAGTACCAGCTCATAGAGTCGCACGTGCTGGATGTCTATGGTCTGGATGCTGAGCGGCATCTACTGGAAATCAAGAAGATAAATTAAACTCTCAAAGACATATGTCACGAATACTCGCATTAGCAAATCAGAAGGGCGGCGTCGGTAAGACGACGACCAGCGTTAACCTCGCTGCTTCACTGGCGGCGACCAAACGTAAAGTTCTGCTCATCGATCTGGATCCGCAGGGCAACGCGACGATGGGCGTTGGCGTGGATAAAAACGCACTGGAAAAGACTTTCTGTGACTGCCTGCTCGATGGCCTCGATGCGCATAAAGTAGTGCATCATATAGAGAATGCCGGTATAGACCTGCTGCCGGCCAATGCCGATATGACAGCTGCTGAAGTAGAGTTGATGCGGGCCGATAATGCAGAGCAGCGGCTCAAGAACAGTATTGCCTCGATCGTCGATGAGTATGATTACGTGCTGATCGACTGTCCACCGGCACTGAATATGCTGACCTTGAACGCGCTGGTGGCTTCTGATGGTGTCATCATACCGATGCAGTGTGAATATTATGCACTGGAAGGTCTCACCGCGTTGATGGATACCATCGAACAGGTTCGCTCTTCGGTAAATCCGGCGCTTAAGATCGAGGGCCTGCTAAGGACCATGTTTGATCCGCGTAATACCCTGTCTAACGATGTCTCAGCGCAACTGATAGAGCATTTTGGTGACCGCGTATATCGCACTATCGTGCCGCGTAACGTCCGACTTGCAGAAGCACCGAGCTATGGCCTGCCAGCACTGCTATATGAAAAAACCTCACGCGGCGCACTGGCGTACCTTGCCCTGGCGGGTGAGATGTTGAGACGGGAAACGCGTAGTAGTGCCACGCCAGCGGCTGTCTGACTGCAGTAAATATAAAGAATTATAGGTTTTAAGAATGACGGTAAAGAAAAAAGCGCCTAAGAAAAAAGGCTTAGGCCGTGGCTTGACGGCATTATTGGGTAATAGTGATGTTGAAACGATCATGGAAGCGAAAGATGACGACGAGTTGCGCAACATCGATGTCGATCTGATAGAGCGTGGCCCGTGGCAGCCTCGTGAACACTTTGACGAAGAAGCGTTGCAGGAACTCGCTGATTCCATCGCAACCCAGGGCGTGGTTCAACCAATCGTCGTCAGGCGGCGCACCCAGACCGGTGGGCAGGACAGGTATGAGATTGTTGCCGGTGAGCGTCGCTGGCGTGCATCACAGAAAGCCGGCCTGTCGCAGATACCCGCAGTTATAAAATCGTTTGACGATCAGACGGCTGCCGCCGTGTCATTGATCGAAAATATCCAGCGTGAAAACCTGAACCCTCTGGAAGAGTCGACCGCTCTGAAGCGGCTGGTTGATGAGTTTGAGATGACCCATCAGCAGGTAGCTGATACCGTGGCACGATCACGTGCTTCTGTGAGTAACCTGTTACGACTCCAGGATCTTAACCCCGATGTTAAAACACTGCTCGCGATGCGAGATATTGAGATGGGGCATGCACGGGCATTGCTGGCTATCGACGGAATGGAGCAGAGCAGTGTAGCAAAAGATGTCGCCAGGAAAGGTCTGTCGGTTCGTGAGACAGAGGCGCTCATCCGGAAAATATGCGCGCCGGCGAAGAAGACTAAAGCCGTGCGAAAAGATCCGGATATCGCCAAGCTGGAAGAACGCCTCACGGAAAGTCTGGGGGCCCAGGTGCGTATAAAACAGAAGGCAAAAGGTAAAGGCTGCCTGGAGATTTCTTACACGAGCCTGGATGTTCTTGACGGCATTTTAAGTAAAATAGAGTCTTGATAACGCTTGACCACTATAATCAGGTTTAGGCACCCCTATATAAGCAGTTGATGATATAGGGTTTTTTTTAATGCTTAGATTGACTCCTTGACCTGAAACAGCACTCTCTTATATAATTCGCGCGCATTCTAACCCCTCCTTGCGCACGATTCGTGCCGTGTTTTAGGTTGGCTGAGATGCAAAAAACTATGCAAAAAGACCAGCTAGACCTGTCCACGCAGCACCGGCAGTCAAAAAAACAGGCGATAATCTATATCAAGTCGCAGCTGATCTTGACCATAGCAATATCGACTATCTTGCTCTTTCTCGATGTTGTAATGGCTTATTCCGCATTAACCGGCGGATTGATAGCAACCATCGCCAGTGCCTGGTTTGCTTACAAAGTATTTCGTGTCAGCCCTGAAAGTGCGGCACAGACCATGCTTGCCTCCGCTTATATGGGCGAGATATATAAAATTATATTAACGGGCGCATTGTTTATCTGTGCGTTTGTGTTGATAAAGCCAGTCAGCGCGGCGGCTTTGTTGATTACTTATTTTGTTATACATATGACGCCAGCGATGGTGAGCGCACTTGCTAACAGTGCCGGTCATAGAGATTAAAGAGAGAAAAGTAATGGCTGATGAAGCCTTAACAGCAGGTCAATACATTAAGCACCATTTGCAGAACATGACTTATGGTCAGCATGCCGATGGCACATGGGGTCTGGCGCATACTGCAGAAGAAGCCAAAGAGATGGGTTTCATGTCGATCAATGTCGATACCATGTTCTGGTCAATTCTTTTAGGTGTTTTATTTCTCTGGATCTTTCGCAGGGCGGCCAAAAATGCTACGGCCGACACACCAAGCGGATTACAAAATTTCATCGAGATGATTATCGAGTTTGTCGATGGCAGCGTCAAAGGCGCTTTCAATGGACGTAATGCGATTGTTGCGCCGATGGCTTTAACGATATTTGTCTGGGTCTTCCTGATCAACTTTATGGACCTGATACCTGTAGACTGGCTCCCGGGAACGGCAGCATGGATCGGTGCGACATTCTTCGGTGCTGATCCGCATCATGTCTACTTCAAAGTGGTTCCATCGACAGATCCAAATGCTACCTTCGGCATGGCATTAGCAGTATTCATGCTGACGATCTATTACAGTTTAAAGGTCAAGGGCTTAAAGGGCTTTGCTGGCGAACTAACGCTGCATCCTTTCAGCTCAAGCAACAAAGTTCTGCAGCTGGTCTTCATCCCGATTAACTTTGTTCTCGAATTTGTTGCGCTGATCGCGAAACCGCTGTCACTGTCACTACGTCTGTACGGTAATATGTTTGCTGGCGAGATGATATTTATCCTTATCGCGATCATGTACGGCGGCGGCTGGGCACTGGGTATCTTTGGCGGCTTCCTGCAGCTTGGTTGGGCGATTTTCCATATTCTGATCATTACTCTGCAGGCATACATCTTTATGACGCTGACCATTGTCTATATGGATTTAGCGCATCAGGTGCCTGAAGAACACTAAACAATATTTGTAATTGTATTATCGAATTTAAAATTTCTACTTAGGAGAAAACAATGACTGAAGTAAGTGCGATGCTTTACATAGCAGGTGCAATCATGATGGGTTTGGGCGCACTAGGTGCGGCGATTGGTATCGGTGTACTGGGTGGACGTTTCCTTGAAGGTGCAGCACGTCAACCTGAGCTTATTCCATTATTACGTGGCCAGTTCTTCCTGATGATGGGTCTGACTGACGCGGTGCCAATGATTGCAGTTGGTGTTGCTTTCTACGTTATCTTTGCGGTTGCGTAACGAAGTTTAATATCAACAAGGTAAGAGCGGATGAATATTAATCTAACGCTGATTGGTCAATCGATAACCTTCGCGATTTTCGTCTGGTTTTGTTATGCCTATGTATGGCCACCACTGGTCAACGCATTAACAGAGCGTAAAAAGAAAATAGCCGACGGTCTGGCAGCTGCAGAGCGTGGCCAGCACGAGCAGGAACTTGCTGAAAAGAAAGCCGCTGAGCGTCTTAAAGATGCTAAGGGCCAGGCTTCAGACATCATCGCACAGGCACAGAAACGTGCTAACGAGATCGTTGATGAAGCTAAAGTCGATGCACGTACAGAAGCTGAGCGTATAAAGGCGGGTGCAGATGCTGAAATCGAGCAGGAAATCAATCGTGCACGCGAACATCTTCGTCAGGAAGTTGTAACTTTAGCTATTTCAGGCGCTGAAAAGATACTGAAAAAAGAAGTTAATAAAGACGCACATGCAAGCTCACTTGATGAGTTGGCTGCGCAGCTTTAACACGGCAACTTTAACTGAAGACATTCTGAGCGGACATTTTTAATGACAGA
>CBDUKK010000010.1:0-14342 GCA_965367795.1 uncultured Gammaproteobacteria bacterium | reverse complement strand
GGTATGGTTTCGAGGTAGCCGCTGACATACCTTGCCGCCAACCCCTGCATGCGCAAGCAGGCTATCGCCAGGTGCGCAAAATCCTGGCATACACCCTTGCGATGCTTGAGCACTTCTTCCAACGGCGTCGCAATGGAACTGAAGCCTGGATCATATTTAAACTCTTTGAAGATGCGGTGCATCAGGTCTTCGACAGCTTCCAGTAATCCTCGTCCCGGGGCAAATGATTTCTGGCTGTAATTTTTTATGTCATCACTAAACTCGATAAACTCAGACTCGAGCACATACATGCGTGTTTCTATGGTCTCTGGATCAGTCGATGTTTTCAGGTGCTCGATGGCCCGCTCCCATGATATCGGAAAAGCCGCGTCTATCAAGGAACTGGCTGTTTTCACTTCTACTTCACTGGTCGCGGTCACCACGAGTTCTGTATGCGGCTTCTCGATACTGAAACTAGCCTGCCGATTGCCAAAGATATCTGACCACTCGCTGGTATTCGACGGCATCGGTGAGATCTTGAGCTCGCTGATAGAACATGTCTGCTGCGGTGTAGTTCGCGGCAACAGATGCGCCACGTTATGGCACAGCGACACGTTCTTGCTGTAATGATATTTTGTGATGTGCGTGACCCGGTACTTCATTGTTCTACCCTGCTGCGTAAAGATACCAGCTGATGCGGTGTTTCTGCGGTACGGAAATAGGTGCGCGTCAGTGCGTCAGACAATGCCGGTAAGCGTGTATTGAGAACATTGAGGAAGTTCTCCAGCGTTTCCCTGCGACCGGTATCTTCGTTCACCTGGGCCAGGCGATTCACATCGGCGAGTCGCACCAGCGTTGCCGTCTCAAGCGTGAGTCGTTCGAGTTCTGTACGACTGCCGGTCTCATTATCCTGAGGCAGGCTGGCGATATGCCGCTCGAGTTTTGACAGCTGGAATGCCAATGAGCGCGGGTTATTCTCATCGTAGATGACAAGATCGAGCAGCGCAGGGATCTTGATACCATAACGATAACGCCGACGATAGGACATCAGGCTATCGACGATAGTCAACATGGAATCGGACAACAGCACCTGGTCTTCCTCACTGGATTCCCGGGCCAGCGTGGTCTGCAGCAGACGGCTTATCTGCAGAGTCCTTTCGATACGTCGACCGATATCGAGGAAACGCCAGCTGCGGCCTCGCGTCATGTTCTCCAGTGTCAGACCGGTGAAGGCAGTCAGCGCGGTGATCAGGTTATCCTGTTCATCCATCGCATTGACCAGGTTCTGTGTAGAGATGCCACGAAGAGAGCCGAGCTCTTCATCGATGATATTGATGATACGCCAGGTATCAGACGACAACCGGTCACGTACCGAGCGCACCGAACGTAACAGTGAGAGCAGTGTCTGGACAAGACTTACCGGATTCATCCGGCCGGAGATCACGTTCAGCATCTCTGCTTCTAGCGCGCTAAACTCTTCTGCACTGGAATCATATGAGTAAGGTGTTAGCTGGTTGCTCAGTGTTGATAACAACTGCCTGAATACCTGCGTCTCTTCGCTCTCGCCGGTCTCGATAAACTGTAGAACCAGGCGCAAGATACGACTGATGAACTCTGCCCGCTCTGCATAACGTCCGGCCCAGAACATGTTGTCTGCGACACGCCCGGGAACTTCACCACCGCGGTCGGGAGCAAGGCGTGCCTGCCTTCTTTCCGACAACAGGCTGACATATTTTTCGGGTTCTGTGGCCAGTACCCAGGTATCTTTATTGATACCACCGGCCTGGTTGGAAACCACCAGTTTGTTATCTTCCGAGGATACCCGGGTCAGCCCACCTGGCATCGCCATGTAATCATGTTCGTCTGCGACCAGGAAACTTCTCAACACGGTATGCCTGGGCTTGAGGCCATCACTTGCCAGTATCGGTACCGTCGACATGGTCATCGCTTCCTGGCCGACGAACAGGTGCGGTCTTGCTTTGATCTGTAGACGAAGTTTTTCCAGCTTGCTCTTGCTCAACTCTGAACCAAAGATGAAGCGTAAACCGAAAGACGGGTGTACCGGTTTGATCACCAGGCGATGCAGGTTCTCCAGTACATAATCACATTGTGTCTGGTCACCACACCACCAGGCGGCTACCGAAGGAAGTCGCAGCTCTTCGCCCAGTAATACTTTTGAAAGCTCAGGTAGAAACGAGATAAGTGCCGGGTTTTCCAGTACGCCACTACCCAGCGGATTAGCCACTGCAACATTGCCCGAACGAACCACGTTAGTAAGACCGGGCACGCCGAGATAGGAATCACCGCGAAGCTCAACAGGATCACAGTAAGCACCATCCATGCGCCGCAGGATAACATCGACAGGGCGCCGGCCTTCGAGCGTAGTGAGCCAGACCCTGTTATTGCGGACCGTCATATCGCTACCTTCTACCAGTGTATAGCCCAGGTAGTTTGCAAGATAAGCATGTTCAAAATAGGCTTCGTTGGCTGGCCCCGGACTCAATAAAACGATATTCGGTTCTTCACCTTCACGCGGAGTCAGGCGATTGAGTGCATGTCGGGAGGTGCGGAAAAAATTTGCCAGCCGATGCGTGTGTGAGTCACGGAACAGGCTGGGTAATACCCGAGATATGACCAGCCGGTTTTCCAGTGCATAACCCGAGCCCGAAGGTGATTGTGCGCGGTCACTCAAAACATTGATCTGTCCGCTGGAATCTCTTACCAGGTCCGCTGCATAAAATGTCAGTGCACGTGAATCCTGCATCGGCATATTGATACAGGGATTGAGGAATCCGGGATGAGAGAAAACCAGTTCCGGCGGGACAATACCCTTCTTGATCAGGTTACGCGGGCCATAGAGATCGAGCAGTACCAGGTTCAGCAGTTCTGCCCGTTGCATCAGCCCTGCTTCGATTCTACGCCACTCCTCACTCTCGATGAGCAGCGGTACCAGGTCCAGCTTCCATGGCCTGCTGGTACTGTCCATGTCACTATAGATGTTATAGGTAACGTCATTATCTCTGATCAGCCGCCAGGCTTCTTCTCGTCGGCGCTGCAGTTCGCCACTACCCATGCCATTGAGTGACTGCATGAGATAGTGCCAGTGAGATCGTATATCACCATCGGCGGTACACATCTCATCATGGCCGGCCACAGAGCTATACCCCCGACAGAGCTGGGAAAGCTCTGGTGTAATAGATTCTGTAATGGCCTCGGACACTATTTAGTTCTATGCTTGATGATCAATGTTGGGACTTTACGCATGCTCTGGATGACAGGCAAGTACTAAACTAGCAGGGTGACTGCTTTCGCAGGTCCAGCGTATACGGATAGTCACGACTGGTCTCTTCTACCGGCACTTCAAACTTACCTGCCGTATGTCCGATATCTTTAAAGCGTGCGATTCGACGTGATTCGGCTTCGTTAGCATTGACCGGGAAAGCTTCTTCATGACGGCCACCAGGATGCCCGGCGTAATAAGTACAACCACCGATGGAACGATGGTTCCAGGTATCCAGGATATCGAACACCAGCGGGGTATGCACAGCCATCATAGGGTGCAGACCTGATGGCGGCTGCCAGGCTTTGAAACGCACGGCAGCGACGAATTCTCCACGACGGCCTGTCGGACGTAACGGTACTCGCCGGCCATTACAGACCACGACATGACGTTCATCAGTGGCACCGCTGACCTTCACCTGAAGACGCTCGACGGCCGAGTCGACAAAACGGGAGGTGCCCTGTGCCGTCACCTCTTCACCCAGCACATGCCAGGGTTCGATAGCGGTACGTATCTCCAGGTGGATATCCTGGTGTGTGATATCACCGATGCGGGGGAAACGAAATTCCTGGAACGGTGCCAGCCATTCCAGTTGCAAAGGAAACCCTGAGGACTGCAGGTCACAGACGACGTCACGGATATCCTGCCACACGTAATGCGGCAACATGAAACGATCATGCAGTTCGGTACCCCAGTGTACCGGTTTTTTTCGGTATGGCTGCTTCCAGAACTTTGCGATCAGCGCCCTCAGCAGCAATAGTTGCACCATGCTCATCTGCACGTGCGGCGGCATCTCGAAGGCACGAAACTCGACCAGGCCCAGCCGGCCAGTGACGCTGTCCGGCGAGTAGAGTTTGTCGATACAGAATTCCGAGCGGTGCGTATTACCGCTGACATCGACCAGCAGGTTGCGTAATAGTCGGTCCACGATCCATGGCGACGGCGTCTCGCCTTCCGGCATCTGCTGGAAGGCGATCTCCAGCTCATACAGGCTGTCATCACGGGCTTCATCTACCCTCGGTGCCTGGCTGGTAGGTCCGATAAACAAGCCGGAAAACAGGTACGAAAGACCGGGATGGTGCTGCCAGTAGGTCACCAGGCTCTGCAGCACATCCGGACGGCGCAGCATGGGACTGTCTGCCGGCGTAGCACCACCGATGGTGACATGGTTACCGCCTCCGGTGCCGGTATGACGACCATCGAGCATAAATTTTTCTGTTGCCAGCCGTGCCAGCCGGGCTTCTTCATAGACTGCCTGGGTATTGGCTAACAGCTCTTTCCAGCTATGCGCGGGATGAATATTCACTTCGATGACACCAGGATCCGGGGTAACTGCGAAACGTTTAAGGCGGTGGTCATGCGGCGGTTCATACCCTTCCATACGTACCGGCATGTTCAGTTGCGCCGCTGTTTTTTCGATCGAGTGTACCAGGTCGAGATAATGTTCCAGGTGGGTTAGCGGCGGCAGAAACACATACAGTTGGCCATCGCGCGGCTCGACGCATATCGCGGTGTGTATCAGCTCTGTAGTCTCATCATCGCTATCATCAAGCCTCTGTTCATTGTACCCTTCGGGATGTACCGGCGTTTTTTCTGCACTCGCATATCGCCTGGCGACTTCACCATAGATATCACCCAGGGCCGGCCGTGGTTCAAATGTACAGCGTGCCGGATCATCCGTTCGTTTTTTCTTTTCGACCCAGGGCAAGGAATCCAGCGGTAGGCGATAGCCCATCGGTGAGTCGCCCGGCAGCAGGAACATCTTGCCGCGCCTGAATGCCCATTTGCTCGACATCCAGCCAGCCTGATCCCCCACGCTGTTCCACTTTAGCGGCAATGCAAATCCGGCAATCTCGTCGATGCCTTTCTCGAACAAACGACGTAGACGTGCACGTTCCACCTCCTGTTCCAGCTTGTTATCGAAAACATCGACGTTGTTCGGCAAGGTGCCCTCTTTCCAGAGGTAATAATAGACATCCTCGTAAGCAGTCTGGATGATCTCATCATCGATATTCAGATAACGACATAATGACTGCATGAAAAGCCTGGCATCTTCTGCATCATATTCTTCTGTACCGGCATCAGGTTCACTGCCCTTGACTTCATCAGGGTCATCGTGTGCGATCAGTTTCGGGTCATGCCATACCGGCTCATTATCGGTCCGCCAGAAACAGCCCAGTGCCCAGCGCGGCAACACCTCGCCCGGGTACCATTTACCCTGCCCGAAATGCAAAGCCCCGCCAGGAGCAAAGCGCTGCTTCAGTCTTAACAGCAAGTCACCTGCAAGCTTACGTTTGTGATCACCAAGCGCTCCGGTATTCCACTGGACACTCTCCATGTCATCGATGGAGACGAATGTTGGCTCACCGCCCATGGTCAGGCGCACATCATGTTCCACCAGTTCTTCATCAACCTTTTCACCGAGCGCGTTTATCTCATGCCATTGCTGCTCGGAATAAGGCAGGGTTACCCGTGGGTCTTCATGGATACGACTGACTTCGTTATGAAAATAAAACTCGACCTCTGCCTTGTCACTGGCGCCGGTAATCGGTGCGGCAGCTATCGGGCTAGGTGTACATGCCAGCGGTATATGGCCTTCACCGGCGAACAATCCAGAGGTCGGGTCGAGGCCGACCCAGCCGGCACCCGGTAGATAGACTTCGGTCCAGGCGTGCAGATCGGTGAAATCTTTTTCGGTCCCTGATGGCCCATCCAGCGATTTTTCATCCGCCCTGAGCTGTATCAGGTAACCCGAAACAAAACGCGAAGCCAGGCCGAGATGACGTAAGATCTGTACCAGTAGCCAGGCCGTATCGCGGCATGAACCACGTTTTAATGTCAGTGTCTCATCACATTTCTGCACGCCCGGTTCCATACGGATGTTATAGGCGATATCTTTTTGCAGTTTCTGATTGAGTGCGACCAGGAAGTCATTGGTCATTACTCTCGTGCGATCGATGCCGGCAACCCATTTCTGCAGTAAGGGCCCATTGGCATTTATCACTCTATACGGTGCCAACTGACCCATGAGCTGTTTATGGTAAACGAAGGGATAGTGGTCAGCACTCTCCTCGAGAAAGAAATCAAACGGGTTGATGACCACCATCTCGGCGACCAGGTCGACTTCGACCGAGAGCTTCCTGGTTTTTTCAGGGAATGCCAGACGCGCCAGGAAATTACCATACGGATCCTGCTGCCAGTTAATGAAGTGCTCTTTCGGTTCCACTTTCAACGAGTAGCTATGGATCGGTGTACGGGTATGCACAGCAGGGCGTAAACGAACGATGTGTGGAGACAGGTTAACCAACCTGTCATAGTGATATTCTGTTTTATGATTTATTGCTACACGAATAGCCATGAAAGCCCCGGTAATACATTTTATTAAGTGCTAATAGTTACTAACAAACTTCTTTGCAATAAACGTTCCAGTTCTATTCAAACACATCATTTTTATCAGAGTCCTTATTTACACTGCACTAAGATAGTACAAAGAAGTAGCGAGGTATTTATTTCAAAGCATGTATGCACCAACATAATGCAAACATATGGTGTCATGACCTAAAAAGAAACATGATCGGATTTTTGTTACTGTGAGTATTGCAACATGCCTGGTACTAAGGATATGATTCTTTGCATATGTGGATTAAAGCGACCTGTAAGCTCGACTTTCAAATGCAGGCACTAACCCCGCTGGTGTTGATGCTACGACCGCGCAGTGGTGCCCAACAATGGGTGGCTAAAGAGTCTTACACTCTGACACCCTATGTACCTGTCATGGAATATACCGATATGTATGGCAATCTCTGTCAACGCCTGGTAGCCCCTGTAGGTGACTTTTCTATTGCCACATCCGCTGAAGTGATGACCTCGGAAATGGTAGACGTAGACCCGGGAGCTTACTTCGTCGAAGTTCAGAACCTTCCTGAATCTGTATTGGTCTACCTGTTACCGAGTCGGTATTTCGAATCAGACAGCGTGGGTTTCTTAGCAGGCGATATCGTGTCTGATACCCTGCTCGGCTATGACCAGGTGGCATGCATCGATCGATGGGTAAACAAAACCATACGTTACACACCCGGTTCAAGCAACTACCCGATAACTGCCGAAGGTGTCCACGCTCGAGGCGAAGGTGTCTGCCGTGACCTGGCTCACCTGGCTATAGCACTATGCAGGAGCATCAGCATCCCGGCCAGGCTGGTCGTCGGATACCTGTATGGCCTTAACCCGATGGACCTTCACGCATGGTTCGAAGCTTATGTCGGTGGTCGCTGGTACACTTTTGATCCTACACAGGATGAAGTCCACGGCAGAAGAATCGCTATCGCCTATGGTCGAGATGCAGCAGATGTATCAATTTTTCACCAGTTCGGCGCGGGAGATATCTTGACCAATATGGATGTTCGCGTCAAATTGATCGCTAATGATCCAGTTGAGTGAATACTATTCAGGGCAAAGCAAGTGATGTACAGCTGATAGCAGGATATATTTGATTAGTCATGCCAGCTCATCGAAGTCCGAACATCACCAGTACGCAGGCCTCTGATCGCAACACCCGAGTTCGAAAGACCGACCTGCTGTGATCATTCGATGATTTTCCTGAAAATGACAGACGATAGCCAGCGGGTCATATAATCCTGCAACAAACCGCCAATCCACTGCTGATCTTTTCTGATATCGGTGGTTTACCTGGCCATACAAGATGCATTCATTCATGCACTATTAAACGGCAAAGCCAGGGGTTCTGTAACAGACTGGTGCATAAAATACTAAAAAGCCGGGGTCGATCAAGGCCATGAAGAATAACTGCGCTTATTTATCAGTATGTTATAATATTCTAATAGTTATGGCATGAATTATGCTGTGATTACAGCAGCTACACGTGAAACATTAGCGTATTTCTAAATGATAAAAAATAATAATTAAACAATTAATAGAGGTAATGATATGTTCGTGCGCATACTATTTATAATCAGTGGCTTATTCATAACACAACATTTTGCATACGCTGAACCGACCGTGGAACAGAAACGTCATGACCTGGATCATGCTATAAAAAAGCTGGACAAGATTAATTTTCTGCCTAACCTGCTGCCGGTAATAATCGATAACAAGGATTTAATCGGGCTCACACAGGAACAGGTCGATGACCTTGATCAGTGGCGAAAAACAAACAGGTCGCCGATGCTAGCCACGATGCGTAAGATCGCTGATAAACGTATCGAGATGAAACAGGCCGCCCTGTCACCGACTGTTTCTTCGTCTCGCCTGATTCAGATGCAGAACGAGATATTCAGGCTTCAACGCGAGGTCATCGAACACAAACTATCTTGCCGTGAGCATATAATCCAGACCTTCAACGATGAAAACTGGATCAGTTTCTTTATGGTGCTGGCCGATGAAGACGTCGGTATCACCGTACCGCTAAACTACGCAGATGCTCAGCGCTTACAGGACGAGAATGAGTTCTGAATGAGTTCCACGTCAGCTTACTCTCCTGACGCTTAATCTGACAGGCAGGCTGATTTTTGAAATAGCCCTCGTTCGCTGATTATGCTTGCGACCTGTTCAGGAACCATGGTCGTCCAGGAAGCATCTTTATCTCGAATCTTGTTCAGCACATCCTTTGGTTTTATCAACAGGTAATCCTGTTCGATCGTATCCAGCTGCCTGATGTACTCATTCTCGATAAGATGGCGGTACAGGTGGCGCAGATGATTTTCGATCTGCAGATTTTCGACAGTAACGAGTTCACCAGTCGCTGAATCTATCATCGGACAGACGAACAGGCGCATATCATTTCTAAACAGGCGGCCAAAGGCTTCGAGGATACCGCCTTCCAGGTTCTCATAATACTTTTCAGTAAAGATATTGAGCAGGTTCGCTATACCCAGCGCGATGGCGATCGGTTTATTTGTCTGGCGAAACAGGTACTGCGCCAGTTTGTAGAATTCGCCATAGTTTGAGATCAAAACGTTCTTACCCAGTGCGCTCAGTATCTCAGCACGTTGCAGGAAATCTTCGATATCGACATCTGAATCGAGGCACTCGCCATCTCGATCATGCAGGTTATGCAGTGTCATCTCGCTCAATACCACGACTGACTCGGGATCGACATCCGGCTCCTCGATGAAGGCCTCGTATGCGCTATCGAGTATATTCATCGTCAGCTTTGTCGGCGGCCGGAACAGGCTGCGTTCCACCAGTACTGATTTCCTGTATAAAGCATCAGAAGGCTGCACCAGTTTGCCACTGGCATTGAACATCGCTGCATGCGTTAGCCCGTATTTTACGAGGTACAGGGCCATCAGGCGATTATCGATCGAAGCAAAAGCTGGACCTTCGAAATCGATCATATCGATCTCCAGCAAATCAGAACCGAGGTCATCCAACAGCGAAGTGAGCAGTGTAATCGGATCACCATAATAATAGTGGGCACCGTAGATCAGGTTAACTCCCAGGATACCGAGTGCATCCTGATCCTGTGTGTTCGACTTACCTTTCAACACGACATGCAGATCGATCTGTGATGCCGGTTCCTGCGGATGCGTCTGAAAGCGGATACCCAGCCAGCCATTACCTGCCTTTTTTTGCGTGTAGCTGTATGTTGATACCGTATTGGCGAACGCAAAAAAAGTACACTCCGATCCACGCAGTGAATCGAGTCGATCGATGACAAGTTTATATTCCTTATCCAGCATGGCCTGCAGACGTTCACGACTGACATATCGCTGGCAGGGCCCATAGATAGAATCGCTGAATTTCATGTCATAAGCTGACATAGTCTTGGCAATTGAGGCCGCTGCGCCACCTACCTTGAAGAACCACCGAGAGGTTTCCTGTCCGGCACCAATTTCTGCAATCGTGCCATATGGCGCCTTGTCCATGTTGAAGGCCAGCGCCTTCTGATATGTGTCCAGTACATTTTTTTCCATTGGATGGCCCAGCCTGATAAAGATTTCAACGTTTCAACGAGTCACTAACTTATATCAGAAAAGAATTACAAGTGAAAAAAATATTTGTAATTTATGATGATTGCAATCAAAGTAAATAATTTATGCACCATAAATGCGCGCTTCGCACCAAAATGGCTCGTAAATAACGTAATATTGCACCACTGTATCTCCACGCTAAAGAAGCCAGTATTCATTTGTCACCATAGGATAGTGTTTTAACTGATTTTGCAGGCAATCTTCATGAAATTCACATCTTGGTATGATAATTGCTACTACACCTTCAATACGTCATCCAATTTACAGACGATGTTATGTCAGCCAGGAAAGTGGTCTCTTGATGCCACCTGTCGATACAGAAAACGACAGGATCCAAACGATTCCATTTCCATAAATTAATTTAACAAACCTTAGTTGAGGAAGAAGAAAATGAGTAACACATCTCGCTTACAAGCGATATCTCAAATAACAACCCGTGAACCGATGAAAGTGAAGATGACCGAAAGGTTAGGAAAGATCTGGGCTGACGACGTGTTCAACCTCGCCCGTATGGAATGGGCGCTGTCAAAAAATGCATTCAAAGCATTCAAGAAAACAGTGAATACTGGTGCTCCACTGGATCCGGCAACGGCGGACGTTGTTGCTGCAGCGATGAAAGAATGGGCGGTTTCCAAAGGTTGTAAATTCTTCTCTCATATCTTCTACCCGATGACCAATATCACCGCAGAAAAACATGATGGTTTTATTGTCACCACTTCTGAAGGCAATGCGATTACCGAATTTACCGGCAGCCTGTTGATCAAGGGCGAGCCTGATGGCTCATCTTTCCCTAACGGCAGTATCCGTATGACCAATGCAGCGCGCGGTTATACCGCATGGGATCCTACCAGCCCGGCTTATGTCATGGAGACCGATAACGGCGCCACGCTGATGATCCCGTGTGTCTTCATGTCATGGACCGGTGAAGCACTGGATAAGAAGATCCCGTTATTACGCTCTAACGATGCCATGAACAAAGCGGCGCAGAAAGTCCTCTCTCTGATGGGTGAGACTGAGATCTCACCGCTGAATTCAAGCTGCGGTGCAGAACAGGAGTACTTCCTGGTCGACGCGGCCTTTGCTAACGCGCGCCCTGACCTGCTGTTAGCCGGCCGTACACTGTTCGGTGCACCTGCCGCCAAAGGCCAGGAGTTCGATGACCACTACTTCGGCGCGATACCAGCGCGTGTCCAGGTCTTCATGCAGGACTTTGAAGACAAACTATACCGCCTGGGCATCCCTGCCAAAACACATCACAATGAAGTGGCGCCCGGCCAGTTCGAAATTGCACCTTATTTTGAAGCTGCCAATGTTGCTGCCGATCATCAGCAGCTGATGATGACACTGCTGAAGAGCACAGCGAAAAAACATGGTTTTGTCTGCCTGCTTCATGAAAAACCATTTGCCGGCATCAACGGTTCCGGCAAGCACGTCAACTGGTCAGTCGGTAACTCCACACAGGGCAACCTGCTGGACCCTGGCAGTACACCGCATGAGAACCTGAACTTCCTCTTGTTCTGCGGCGCAGTGATCCGTGGTGTTCACAAATTTGGCCCGCTGCTGCGTGCGGTTATCGCCTCTGCCGGCAATGACCACCGCCTTGGTGCAAACGAAGCGCCTCCGGCTATCCTCTCGGTATACCTCGGCGACCAGCTGGAAAAAGTTTTCCAGGACATCAAAGACGGCAAGGTAACGACTCATGAGAAAGGTGGTGAGATGGATCTCGGGCTTGACCAGATCCTTAAATTCGAACGTGACCCGGGTGACCGTAACAGGACTTCTCCGTTCGCCTTTACCGGTAACCGTTTCGAGTTCCGCGCGGTCGGTTCAGCGCAGTCAGTTTCAGGGCCACTTGTCGCCATGAACACCATGCTGGCTGACTCACTGAACTGGATCTCAGACAAACTGGAAGCTGAACTGAACGGCGGCAGTGATAAGGCTACCGCAGTAGTGACTGTACTCAAAGAACTGATGAGCGAGCATGGCAATGCCGTCTTCGGTGGTGACGGTTACTCTACCGACTGGCACGAGATGGCTGTTAAAGAACGCGGACTGAAAAACATCCCGACCACGGCTGATGCCTTGCCTGCACTTCGCGAAGAATCTGTACAGAAACTGTTTGCAGACACTGGCGTGCTCTCTCCGGTTGAACTGGAGAGCCGTTTTGAAGTTTATGCAGAGCAATATGTATTGTCTATCGAGGTGGAAGCCAAACTCGTGATCGACATGGCAAAAACATCGATCTACCCTGCGGCCATGAGTTACCTGTCTGGCCTGGCTAAAACCGCTAAACGGATGGCCAAGCTGAAGATCGACATGGATAACTCGACTGCAGAGACGGTTGCAGCAGAAGTTAATGCGATGATGTCGGCTGTAGATAAACTCCGTGAAGCCATGGAGAAAGAAGACTTTGCTTCGACTGAAGAACATATGCAGTTCTGTGCAAACGATATCCGCGCCCTGATGGATGAAGTACGTGCTCATGCAGATACCCTGGAAACAGAAGTATCAGATGAGCTTTGGCCTCTTCCTAAGTACCAGGAGATGCTGTTCATCAAGTAGCACATTGACTTTTTTGTTATCTTAACAAGAGGTTACGATGGCAATTTAAGTTCTAAAAGTCTAAAAAAGGCCGCAATAATGCGGCCTTTTTTTATTTTCCTAACTTTTATGACAGATATTAAGCAATCTATTAATTTTACTTATGAAATCTTCATACTTATTTAAAGTTTTTATAATGAATCTTGGCCTTTATTGATCGTAATCAAGTCAAAATAAATATTCATTAATTACGATAATAGCGTAGGTTAACTATTTAATCATATTGCGGGGGGTAGGAGAAATGTTACAAAACACAAATTTAGAATTTAACAATAAAGGTTACCTGGTTAATTTTGATGCCTGGACCAAAGATTTTGCTATCGATATGGCAGAAGAGCATGGATTAGAGTTGACGGATTGTCATTGGCTTGTTATCAATTACTTAAGAGACTATCAGGCGGAATATGATATGGCTCCTGATCCAAGAGTAATAATTAAAAATCTTAGCAAGGAAATCAATCCGACAGCACCATGCACGAGAAAACATCTGGAAGGCCTGTTTGGTGAAGGTGGTTGCAAACTGGCCTGCAAGATGGCCGGATTACCAAACTGTCATTGCAGAGGTGCATAATTCGATACCTTATTAAGGCTCACACTCTCGTGTGGGCCTTTTATTTTTCTAGAGCATTTAAATCGTAATCTTCAGGCTAACTTCCCGCAGCGCTTCTTTTTAACTCGTTAACAGGCACCCAGCTTTTTCACACTTCATAGGTGGTCGATGCAACTTTGCCGCCATGACCGGCCCAGTCGGTATGGGAAATCTCACCACGCTTTTTATCGAAGCGCTTGCAGGTGTGTGCACCGCAGTAATCGTGTTGTGACTGCAGCAGGTTCGCCGGCAGACGTTCACCAGGGTTCAGCATCAACTATTGCTGACATGGCCTGGAAGGATTAAAGCGGTCGGAAGGCATTTAGTTGCAAGTGGTAGTTAGGCTTTTACCCGCTCTTTATTGTTGGCCGGTCCGGCTAATTTCAAGCATTAAATCCAGTAGTGCGTTGCGAGCAGAACAGCATGATGACAAAAAAAACAGGCCACGGATGGCCTGCTTTTAGCTTGAGTCATGTAATCAATGTCGACTAATCGAGTGTAATGACCGCATCGATTACATGAATGACACCGTTGGTTGTGATTATGTCGAAGGTCGTAACCTGCGCACCATCAACCGTAAACACGCCGGAGCCGATGGCGATTTCAACAGTCTCACCATTGACGGTTGGAACTTCTGCGCCGTTAAGAGTAAATGCAGTTACCGAGTCAACTGACCCAGCGACGACATGCTTCAACAGGATGTCCCTCAGAGTGCCATCAGGGGTTGCCAACAGAGTGTTGAGTAATCCAGCTGGCAGGGCGGCAAATGCAGCGTTGGTGGGTGCAAACACTGTGAAATCTCCATTCGGATCAGAGAGGGTTGACACAAGGTCTGATGTCGCTGAGAGCG
The DNA here is from genome assembly GCA_965367795.1 of uncultured Gammaproteobacteria bacterium. GTDB lineage: Bacteria > Pseudomonadota > Gammaproteobacteria > SZUA-229 > SZUA-229. The sequence goes on along the minus strand of CBDUKK010000010.1, from coordinate 54 downwards.
CCGTAACCAGAGTTGAAAAATCTGGATTTCCCTGGGCGGTTTCTACGATGTTCA